>CAJBIS010000435.1 GCA_903953195.1 uncultured Actinomycetes bacterium | reverse complement strand
GGACACGGGTTCGTGGCGGCGACGAGCAGGAACCGAGCGGGGAGCGTCGCGCCGACGGCAGCTCGCACCACCGTCACGCGGCCCGATTCGAGCGGCTGCCGCAGCGAGTCGAGATGCGATGCCGGGAACTCGCCGAGTTCGTCGAGGAACAGCACACCCGAGCTCGCCAGTGAGATCTCGCCGGGGCGGAGCACCGAGGTTCCGCCACCGATGAGTGCCACGACCGATGCCGTGTGATGCGGCGAGCGGAACGGCGGACGCCGCACCAGCGCATCGACGCCGGTCAGGTGCCCGGCGGCGGAGTGCACGCGGGCGACCTCGAGGGCCTCGGCATCTGTCAGATCCGGCAGCAGTCCGACGAGTCGTTCGGCGAGCATCGTCTTGCCCGACCCGGGCGGACCCACCATCAGGACGTGGTGTCCACCGGCGGCGGCGACCTCGAGTGCCAGCCGACCGACCGGATGCCCGTGGACCTCGGACAGATCGGGGCCGCGATCCGGTTCGCTCACCCCACTGACCGGGGCCTCGGGGTCGGGCCACGCCCCCTCACCCACGAGACACTCCACCAGCTGCCGGAGCGACTGCACGCCACGTGCCCCCGGTGCAACGAATCGAGCCTCGTGCACGTTCGCCAGCGGCGTCACGATCGCGACGTCGTCGAGCACCTCGCACCTCGGCAGCACGCCGGGCACCGGTCGGACCCGCCCGTCGAGGCCGAGTTCGCCGAGGAACGCGACACCGGCCGCGTGCTCCGGAGCGAGCTGTTCATCCGCGACCAGCAACGCCACGGCGACCGCGAGGTCGAGCCCGGGGCCCGCCTTGCGCAGGCTGGTGGGAGCGAGGTTCACCGTCACGCGGGTGGACGGGAACCGGAACCCGGAGCTGAGCATGGCGGCTCGCACCCGGTCACGGGCTTCGCGACACGAGGCGTCCGGGAGTCCGACGACCGAGAAGGACGGCAGTCCCGGCGCAACGTGCGCCTCGACCCGGACACGGTGACCGTCGACGCCGATCAGCACCGACGAGGGAACGGTTGCGAGCACACTGAGCTCCGAGGGCTCCGACCGATCCGTGAGTGGCGGTCGCCGAAGGGCAGCGTGCGCTGCGAGACGCCCCGACGTCGCCGAGGAACATCCGGACGTTACCGACGCGCGCTGACAGCGGGGTCGTGGCTGGCGCGGGCCCCGCGGCCCGAGTTCGGCTCGCCGGACTCAGCGACCGGTGAACCGGGGTTCGCGTCGTTCGAGGAAGGAGCGCACGGCCTCGACCGTGTCACTGGTCGTGAAGTTGAGGCACTGCACGTTCGACTCCGCCTCGAGCGCCGTGTCGAGCGACGACTGCGCGCCGGCGTTGAGCAGCCGCTTCGATGCCGCGATCGCGATCGGCGGCCCGGCGGCGATCCGACCGGCCAGCTCGGCGACGGTCGCGTCGAGCTCGGCGGCAGGAACGACCCGATTGACCAGTCCGAACTCGCGCGCCTCGGCGGCGTCGATCATGTCGCCGAGCAGGACGAGTTCCTTCGCCCGCTGCATGCCGACGAGTCGGGGCAGTACCCACGACCCCCCGAAGTCCACCGACAGTCCCCGTCGCACGAAGATCTGGCTGAACCGGGCGTCATCGGATGCGACCACCAGGTCGGCCGCCAGCGCCAGGTTCCATCCGGCGCCGACGGCGGCGCCGTGCACGCGCGCGATGACCGGCGTCGGGCACTCGTGCACGGCGAGACACACCTCGGCGATGCGCCGCATGTTGTCGATGTCGGTGCGGCCCTCGCCCGCCGCGCCGACACCGGCGGCCGCGTCCGAGAGGTCCG
Organism: uncultured Actinomycetes bacterium; assembly: GCA_903953195.1. Taxonomy (GTDB): domain Bacteria; phylum Actinomycetota; class Acidimicrobiia; order Acidimicrobiales; family Microtrichaceae; genus SXMI01. The sequence continues at coordinate 7,581 of CAJBIS010000435.1, read as the reverse complement.
CGCCGGCACAGAACGCCCGACCCGATCCACGGAGGACCACACAGCGGTCCTCGGGCGCGTCGGCGACCGAACGGAACGCCTCGAGCAGCCCATTCCACATGTGGTGATCGATGGCGTTGAGGACATCCGGCCGGTTGAGCGTCACGGTGGCCACGCCGTCGGACCGTTCGAGGAGCACCGCTCCCCCGGCGAGTTCGACCATCCCGCCGCGTACTCCGCTGTCGCTCATGGTCGCCCACCCTACCGATGGCGGCCGCAGCCGAACCGATCGTCCGGATCCGGCGGCACACGCCGCGTGCCGGCCGCTGGCAGACTGACTCCGGGCGCCGTCGGCACCCACCGCTCTGGAGGACACATGGGTCTCGATCCGACGCGACCGCACCGAACCACCCGCTGGGACTACCTGTTCGTCGCCGCCGCACTCGCGGCCGCCGCCGCGGTCGTCGCGTGGGCGGTGTTCGGCTGATCCACTGATCGGCCGTCGGAACGATCCCGTGGAGCGCGACTACACCGCCACCGCCGAGTGCACGGTTCGATTCGTCCAGCCGTACGAGGCCACCAAGCAGTACGTGTGTCCGGGGTGCAACCGGGACATCCCCGCAGGCACCGGGCACGTCGTCGCCGTACCGGTGGACGCACCCGATCTCCGGCGTCACTGGCACCGCGGCTGCTGGAACCAGCGGCTCCGCCGCGCGCCGCGTCGCTGAGTCACCTCAACAGGCGCCCTCGATCACGCTCAGCCGCCCGCCCAGGATGCCGACCACGTCGATCCGCAGCGATCGGACCCGGAACGGAGCGGCCTCGGTCACCCAGCACTGCGCCAGTCGTCGGAGCCGTCGCTGCTTCGCCGGCCCCACCGCCTCGGCCGGCAGGCCGAACCGCGCCGAGGACCGGGTCTTCACCTCGCACACCACGACGTGGTCGTCACGTGCGACCACCAGATCGAGTTCACCGTGCTCGCAGCGCCAGTTCCGTGCCAGCACGACGTAGCCGTGCGACTCGTACCAGGCCGCGGCACGATCCTCGCCGTAACGACCCAGGAGTCGGTGATCGAAGCGGTCCGACGCCACCACGAGCGCGCCTCCTCTGCTGCGCCGACGATGCGGCAACGAGGGGGAAGGCGTCGGTGACGACCCGGTGCTGATCGAGTGGCCCGGACGCCGTCCGGACCGGGGAACTCAGTCCCGCTTCTCCTTGACCTTGGCGGCCTTCCCGACGCGGTCACGGAGGTAGTAGAGCTTGGCGCGACGCACATCGCCGCGGGTCACGGGCTCGATGTGATCGATGATCGGCGAGTGCAGCGGGAACGTCCGCTCCACGCCGACGCCGTACGACAACTTGCGGACCGTGAACGTCTCCTGGAGTCCACCGCCCTGACGACGGATGACGACGCCCTGGAACACCTGGATGCGCTCCTTGTTGCCCTCGACGACCTTCACGTGCACCTTCAGCGTGTCGCCGGGCGCGAACTCGGGCACGTCGTCCCGCAGGCTCGACTGGTCGATGAGGTCGGTGGGATTCATGTGGAGCTCCTGCCGGTACCGTGGTCCGGCTGTCTCGGCCGCGACGGTGCGGCCATGGTGATTCGACTGGCCGGACGGGACGGACCCGCCACGGACCCGGCGAGCGTATCGGAGAGCGGCACCGAACGGAAAGCCGTGCCCCGGGGCACCGGTGCCCGTTCGCGATCAGCGCCCGCCCGAGCGCTCAGCCCGTGGCGTCGGCCGAGCCGTCGACCCGCACGTCGAACTCGGCGAGCACCGCCCGATCGGCGTCACTCAGACCACCCCGCGCCTCGATCAGGTCCGGGCGGACCCGCACGGTCTGGGCGATCGACTGCGCCCGGCGCCAACGCTCGACCCGGCCGTGGTCGCCCGAGCGCAGCACCTCGGGCACGTTCCAGCCGCGGTACTCGGCGGGGCGGGTGTACTGCGGGTACTCGAGCAGGCCGTCAGCGAAACTCTCCTCGGTCGCCGACGTCGCGTTGCCCATCACCCCGGGCAGGAGCCGCGTCACGGCCTCGATCACGACGAGCGCCGCCACCTCACCACCGGCGAGCACGTAGTCCCCGATCGACAGCTCGTCGTCGACGAGGTGATCGCGCACCCGGGCGTCGATCCCCTCGTAGCGACCGCACAGCAGCGAGAACCCCTCGCCCGCCGCGAGCTCTCGGGCCGCGGCCTGGTCGAACCGGCGTCCACCCGGGCCGAGCAGCAGGAGGGGCCGCGGCGGCCGTTCGCGTTCGACGGTGTCGAACACGGGCTCCGGTCGCAGCACCATGCCGGCCCCGCCGCCGAATGGCGAGTCGTCGACGGTGCGGTGCACATCGGTGGTGGCGTCGCGCAGGTCGTGCACCCGCAGATCGACGGTGCCTCGCTCCACGGCCCGCCCGAGCAGGCTGTGTCCGGCGAACCCGGCCACGAGCTCCGGGAAGATCGTGAGGACGTCGATGCGCGTCACGTCAGCGGTCCCCGCTCCGATCACGGTCGGCGCCACGATCGTCGTCGTCGCCGGGGTCGGTGAGCTCGAAGAGTCCGTCGGGCACGTCGACGAGGACCACGCCGTCGGTCGGGCCGTCCGCGACGAAGACGACCGGAACCAGCGCACCGGTGTCGAGGACGAGCAGGTCGGCCGCCGGGTTGTCCTGCACCGACTCGATCCGCCCACGTGACGTGCCGTCGACGGTGCGCACCTCACACCCGATGAGCTCGTGCACCCACAGCACCTCGGGGTCATCGAGCGGCTCACCCGCGAGCACCAGACCACGGAGCGGCTCGGCGTCCTCGCGCCGCTCGACACCCTCGAACCGGACCAACCAGCGGTCGGCGTGCGGCCGTGAGGAGGCGACGACGAGCGTCCTCCCCTCGGCGTCGAGTGCGGAACCGGGGTCGAGACGCTCGGTGCGATCCGACGTCAACAACACGACGACCTCGCCGCGCAGGCCGTGGACCTTCGTGATCCGACCGACCTCGAGCACCGAATTCAGAGCACCGTGGTCAGTCGATGAATTCGATGTCGATGTCGATCCCGTCACGGGCGGCCGCCGCCCGGGTGACGGTCCGAATCGCGTTGGCCATGCGGCCGCGCTTGCCGATGATGCGACCCATGTCGCCATCGGAGACCCGCAGGTTCAGCTGCGGTCGCGGATCGGCGTCGACCACTTCGACGCTCACACCGTTGGGGTCGTCGACCAGCGACTTCGCCAGGTGCTCGAGCACCGCGGCTGCGTGCGTGGGGCCGTCGGGGTTCACTTCGTCGCTCACCATCAGCTCCGGATCACTTCGAGGACTTCGACGTCTGGAACTCGTCCCAGGTGCCGCTGATCTGCAGGAGCTTCTGCACCCGCTCGGTCGGCTGCGCGCCGTGGCGCAGCCAGTGGAGCGCCTTGTCGTTGTCGACGTTGATGAGGGACGGCTCGTGCCGCGGGTCGTAGGTGCCCACGATCTCGATGAAGCGGCCGTCACGGGGGGCGCGGGCGTCAGCAGCGACGATGCGATAGGTCGGCTGCTTCTTCTTGCCCATCCGCATGAGGCGGAGACGTACTGCCACGGTCGTGGTGTCCTTACTCTCGGTGACAGTCGGAGGACTCGGTGACTGTCGATACGACGTTGGTGAACTACTCGGTTGAACCACTGGCGATCGCCGGGCGCCGGAGCGCTGACCGCCGAGCGGCCCTCCATGATGCTCGCCGGGTGGGACCGGGAGCAAACCACTGCGGTCGACTCACAGGTCCGGGAGGTCTGAACCGCGGCCTCGACCCGGGAGCTGGGCCTCCATCTCCTCGAGGGTCGGAAGGCTGAACGCCGCCTTGTCGATGGCGGCCGGCCCCTTCGCGGTGACGCGTCCGCCCTTCTTCTTCTTGCCCTTCTTCTGCTTGCGGTTCCGCTTGGGTCCGCCCATCTGCTGCATCATCTGCCGCATCTGCTTGAACTGGGCGAGCAGCTGCGACACGTCCGAGGACGACGTCCCGGAACCCCGGGCGATCCGGGCCCGCCGGGACTGGTCGATCAGATCCGGGTCGACCCGCTCGGACGGGGTCATGGAGCGGATGATCGCCTCGATGCGGGCCACCTGGTGGTCCTCGATCTGGACGTCCCGGACCTCCTTCGGGATGCCGGGCAGCATGCCCATGAGTCCCGAGATCGGGCCCATCTTCTTGATCGCCTGCATCTGGTCGAGGAAGTCGTCGAACGTGAACGTGCCCTCGAGGAGCCGGGCGGCGGCGGCCTCGGCCTCATCCTCTTCGAACGCCGTCTCGGCCTTCTCGATGAGGGTCGCCAGATCACCCTCGCCGAGGATGCGGCCGGCGAGACGGTCCGGGTGGAACAGGTCGAAGTCCTCGAGCTTCTCCCCCGTCGACGCGAAGGCGATCGGTCGACCGACGACCTCCTTGACCGACAGCGCCGCGCCACCGCGGGCATCACCGTCGAGCTTGGTGAGGATCACACCGTCGAGTTCGAGCGTCGCGTGGAACGACTCGGCGACGGTGACGGCGTCCTGACCGGTCATCGCGTCGACGACGAGGAAGGTGTAGTCCGGCGACAGTTCCTCGGAGATGAGTCGCACCTGCTCCATCAGCTCGGCATCGATGGCCAGCCGACCCGCGGTGTCACAGATGACGACGTCACGCCCGGTGCGGCGGGCCTCGTCGATGGCACCTCGGGCCACGGCGACCGGATCACCGTCGCCCGACGCGACGACGTCGTCCGGAGCGGAGTACACGGGGACGTCGATCTGGGCGGCGAGCGTGCGGAGCTGCTGGACCGCCGCCGGGCGCTGGAGGTCGGCGCCGACGAGCAGGGGGTTGCGACCCTGGCTGCGGAACCAGCGGGCGAGCTTCGCCGAGTTGGTGGTCTTGCCCGATCCCTGCAGACCGGCCATCAGCACGACCGTCGGCGGCCGCGAGGCGTAGGTGATCCGGAGGGTCTCACCGCCGAGGGTCTGCGTGAGCTCCTCGAGGACGATCTTCTTGACCTGGAGGGCCGGGTTCAGCGCCTGCGAGAGGTCGGCACCGACGGCCCGTTCACGGATCCGCTCCTGGAGCGCCTTGACGACCGACAGGTTGACGTCGGCCTCGAGCAGGGCGAGTCGGATCTCGCGGAGCACCTCGTCGACGTCGGCCTCGGACAGGCGGCCCTTGCCGCGGAGGCGTGAGAAGATGCCGTCGAACCGGTCGGTGAGTGACTCGAACACGGGCGCCAACCTACCGGCCCCAGCCGACGAACGCAGACGGGCGGAACGAGGACACCATGCGCATCGACATCTGGTCCGACATGGTCTGTCCGTGGTGCTACCTCGGGCACCGCCGTTTCGAGCTCGCCCTCGAGGAGCTCGCCGATGACGGGGTCGACGCCGTCGACGTCCGCTGGCACGCGTTCGAACTCGATCCGGACGCCCCCGCCGAACCCGGCGACCTGCGGGACGTGATCGAGCGGAAGTACGGACCGGGCGCCTTCGACGGCATGACCGGTCGGCTCACGGCCCTCGGCGCCGCCGACGGCCTCGAGTACCGCTTCGATCTGGCCCAGCGGGTCAACACCTTCGATGCCCACCGTCTCACCGCTCTGGCGGCGACCCACGGCGCCGATCGCCAGGACCGGATGCTGCGCCGCCTGTTCCGGGCCTACTTCACCGAGGGCGCGGACCTCTCGGACCACGAGGAACTCATCGGGCTCGCCGAGGACGTCGACCTCGACGCCGACACCGTCCGGGCCGCGCTCGCCGGCGACGACTTCGCCGATGAGGTACGCGCCGATGAGGAGATGGCGCGCGAACTCGGCGTCACCGGGGTGCCCGCGTTCGTGATCGACCGCCAGTTCCTGGTCTCCGGGGCGCAGGACACCGCGACATTCGTCCGCCTGTTGCGCAAGGCGGCCGAGCCGTCGGCGGGCTGACGCCTCACTCAGGCACCGGCAGCGGGTTCAGACCCTGACCGCCACCCGGTCGCCGGCGCGCACCTCGCCGCCACGCAGCACCGCCGCATAGGCACGACTCCAACCCGGGTGCTTCGACTCGCCGATCCGCGAGTAGCGCCGATCCGAGAAGCATCCCGCGATCGTCCGACACGGCTCCGCCCACCAGGTGACCTCGGCCACGACAGCGCGCTCGGGGTCCGACCCGATCACCAGCCGCACGCCGGGCCGCACCCGACCCCAGTCGAGGTCGGACACGGTGAGGTTCTCCCCCGCCGCGCCCGGCGTGACCGGATGACCCTCGGACTGCAGTGCCTCGATGCGTTCGGTGGACCAGATCGACAGGGCCTGCGAGGGCCGGCCGTGATGCTGTCGGGCGCGCTGCGCGTCGCCGACGACTCCGGACGCGTCGATCCGGGCGGTGTCGAGTGCCCGCTTGGGGACGCCTCCATCCGAGACGTTGAGGTGAGCGAGGACACCGGCCATCGGTGACGCGACCTCGCGGGCCACCAGCCGGGCGGACGCCGAGAGCAGCTCCTCACAGGTCTCGAGCGCATCAGCGATCGGGGCGTGCTCGTCGAACGACTCGAGGAACGGCGACCCCGCGCCCGCTGTGTCGCACCGCTCGACGAGCGTGCGGTACGGACCCGCCACGAGCGACGTCAGGTCGGTGCCGTCGCCGCCCGCTCGGTCGAGCGCGGCGGTCATCGCCTCGAGCGCCACGACGATGCCGCCCGGGAGTTCCTCGACGCCGGCCGTCAGGTCGCGCCAGCGGGCCGGGACCGAGTGCAGCGTGCCCGCCGCGTCGAGCAGCGTGTAGTTCGACAGCTCACATCGGAGTGGGCGACGGACGACATCGTCGGCATCTGCGGCCATGGTCGGCGACCCGATCCGATCAGTCGCTGCCGGAGTCGAACAACGCCTCGACGAACTCGTCGGCGTCGAAGTCGACCAGGTCCGCGGCCCCCTCGCCGAGCCCCACCAGCTTGACCGGGATGCCGAGCTCGGAGCGGATCGCGAACACGATGCCACCCTTGGCGGACCCGTCGAGCTTCGTCAGCACGACCCCGGTGACGTCGGTGGCCTCGGTGAACTGCCGAGCCTGCTGCAGACCGTTCTGGCCGGTGGTGGCGTCGAGCACGAGGAGCACCTCGGTCACCGAGCCGGCGCCCTTGTCGGCGACCCGGCGCACCTTCGCCAGCTCGTCCATCAGATTCGACTTCGTGTGCAGACGACCTGCGGTGTCGGCGAGCACGACGTCCGTGCCCTTCGCCGAAGCCGACGCGACCGCATCGAAGATGATCGCGGAGGGGTCACCGCCCTCGGCGCCGCGCACGAGCTGGGCACCGCACCGGTCGGCCCACGTGCCGAGCTGCTCGGCGGCGGCGGCCCGGAAGGTGTCACCGGCGGCCATCACCACGGACGACCCCTCGTCGGTGAGGCGGCGGCCGAGCTTGCCGATCGTCGTGGTCTTGCCGACGCCGTTGACCCCGACGAACAGCCAGATCGTCGGCGACTCCGGCGAGCGCGCCAGCTCCACGGACCCGGCGAGTCGCTGTGAGCTCCGTTGGCATGGTCGGACCCGCGCGGGCCTCGCACAACTTTCGCTCGCTTGCTCCCAACCTTCCGAGGAAGCTTGGATCACGGCCGACACCCGGACCGGCGAGAT
>CAJBIS010000434.1 GCA_903953195.1 uncultured Actinomycetes bacterium | reverse complement strand
TGCCCGCCCGATCTCGCCGACGATGAGCGCACCCGCGGCGACCGAGCAGGCCGCGAGTCCGAACCCGGCGACCCACCGCTGCACAGTCGACGCCCCGAGGGCCCCACGCAGCGTCAGCACCGCGGCGGCCCACACCACGGCCGTGCCGGCGAGCGCGAGCGCGGCGACTCGCGTCGACGGTCCCAACGAGAGCTGACGGATCACGGGACCGAACGCTCCGAGCAGGGCGGCGATCGGCACCGCGGTCCATGCTGTGGGTCCGCGGCGTTCCCGCTCGGGCCGCGGCCGGTCCGACACGTCCCACGGGTCGAGCACGGGGGTCGTCACGGAGCCACCGCGACCGTGGGCCGGATCACACATCGTTCGAGGACGAGCAGGTCGAGTCCGATCCGCGTCGCGCACCGGAGCGCGTCGGCCGGCGTCCGCACGATCGGTTCGTCCGGACCGTTGAACGAGGTGTTCAGCACCACCGGGCAACCGGTGAGCTCATCGAAGGTCCGCAACAGCGAGTGGAAGGCCGGCCGCGTCGCGGCGTCGACCGTCTGGACGCGCGCCGAGCCGTCCACGTGCGTGCACGCCGGAATCTGGGAGCGAGCCATCGCGAGCCGGTCCTCGAAGCGGTCGGACGCTCCGGTGGCCGCGTCGGTGTCGAGCATCCGGTCCGGGCGCACCGCCGCCGTGAGGATCATGTACGGCAGGTCACCGTCGACCTCGAACCAGTCGTCCGCCCGTTCGGCGAGCACCGCAGGGGCGAACGGACGGAAGCCCTCGCGCAGCTTCACCCGGGCGTTCAGCCGCTCGACCATCGACGCATCGCGGGCGTCGGCGAGGATCGACCGGCAACCCAGAGCACGCGGCCCGAACTCCATGCGACCCTGGAACCAGCCGACGATCGAACCGTCGGCGATCGCCCCGGCGACCAGACGGTCCCGGTCGGCGTCGGTCGCGCACTCCTCGAACTCGACGCCGGACTCGGTGAGCCACGCCACGACCTCGTCGTGGGCGTAGCCGGGGCCGAGCAGCGCGCCGGACATGCCATCGCGTCCACCGGCGAGCCGACGGGGCCGATCGCGCAGCTGGTGCTCCGCCCACAGCGCAGCACCGAGCGCGCCCCCGTCGTCGCCAGCGGCCGGCTGGATCCAGATCGCATCGAACGGCCCGTCCTCGGCGATGCGGGCGTTGGCCACACAGTTGAGCGCCACACCGCCGGCGAGACACAGATTCGCCGACCCGGTCAGGTCGTGGGCGTGGCGAGCGGCGCGCAGCATCGCCTCCTCGAGCACGACCTGCACGGAGCGAGCCAGGTCGGCCTCGCGTTGCGCCAACGGCGCGTCCTTCGGACGTGGCGGCCCCCCGAGCAGCTCGTTGATCCGCCGGCGACCCATTCCGGTACGCGACACGAACGAGAAGTAGCGGTGGTTGAGCCGGACCGAGCCGTCGTCGGAGAGGTGGACGAGTTCGGACTGCATCACGTCGACGAACGAGGGCTCGCCGAACGGGGCGAGGCCCATGAGCTTGCTCTCCCCGTCGTTCACGGCAAACCCGCAGTGCGCGGTCACGGTCGAGTAGAGCAGTCCGAGCGAGTCGGGGAACCGCTGATGTTCGAGCGGTTCGATGCGACGGTTGCGGCCATGACTGATCGAGCTCGTGGCCCACTCCCCCACTCCGTCGGCGGTGAGGATCGCGGCGTCGTCGAACGGCGACGGGTAGAACGCTGCCGCTGCGTGACTCTGGTGGTGTTCGGCGAACAGCACCTCGACGTCGCCGAATCCCAGGTCACGCAGCCGACGTTCGACCCGGGCGCGCAGCCAGAGCTTCGAGCGCGTCCACACCGACACCGCGTCGCCGAGGGTGGCCACACCGCGAGGACCGGCACGGGCGTGGGTCACCAGGAGCCGTTCGTAGGTCGTGAGCGGCTTGTCGTAACAGACGACGGCGTCGAGCTCGCCGGGGCCGACCCCGGCGTCGCCCAGGCACCACTCGATGGCACTGGCCGGCAGCCGTGGATCGTGTTTCCGCCGACTGAACCGCTCCTCGGCCGCGGCCGCGACGATCGCACCGTCGACCACCACCGCGGCCGCCGCATCGTGGTAGTCACAGCTGATCCCGAGGATCGCAGCGCCCGCTGGCATGACCTCAGAGTGTACGGGGACCCCGAACACGGTCCCCCGCGAGCGAGGTGGTCACCACTCCGGCAGCACGCCCGCCGCCCCGAGCACGTCGATCACACCGGCGCACAACATGATGCCCAGGAAGCCGCCGAGGACCATCGTGCGCACGGGTAACGGTGCCGTCGGCCCAGCCTCACGACGTCGGCTCAGCAGCACCGAGAACTCGCCGAGTGCGAACCGGAGCGAGGCCATGAACAACAGCACGAGCGCCATCATGGCGATCACGCCCAGATCGCCGTCGGGTCGGTCCGCGACCGTCGTCTGCTCGAGGAGCAGGAACGGGACGATGGAGATCAGCACGCCGTAGGCCGCGAGTCGCACCGCCGGGTCGCGCAGGTATCGACGGCCTCCCTGCCAGATGCACAGCGGGAAGAACAGGAGCGTCGCCCAGAACGCCGGTCGGTCGAGGCCGTAGTAGTTCCAGACCCAGAACGGCCGCCACAGCCAGGTGGCCTGCTCGAACGGCGACACGTTCGAGCGCAGGAACACCACCTGTGCCAGACACACCAGTGCTCCGGGGACGACGAACGATCGCGCCGCCACCGACACCGTCCGACGCGTCCACCTCCGTGTCACCAGCAGCCACAGCGGAACCGCGGGAATCAACGCGAGCACGACCGCCGGCTGCAACAGCGCGAGGAACACGGTGAGGACCGCGAGGATCCACCGGGTGCGGCGAGCCCCGGCGCCGTCGTCGTCGGCCTGTCGCAGAACCGCCAGCAGTGTCCAGAACAGTGCGAACACGAACGGCATCGACATGACGATCGTCGGCGTCGCCCACTGGTGCAGCGCCGCGTAACTGGTGCCGCGGGCGAACGAACCGGCGGCCTCGAAGCGGCCCCAGATGTCGCTCGTCCGCGGGATCAGCACCGCGGGACTCTCGAGGAGCACGAACCCGAGTCCGAGCGCCCACGCCCCCACCCAGCCCAGCCGGCGCTCATCGTCGAACCACGACCGTCCGACGGCGATGAGCACGGCGACCGCCGCACCGGTGGCCGTCGCGGCGACCGCCGTCGAGCTCACCAGGATGCCCAACGTCGGTGACAGCACGCGGATCAGCGTGAAGTACACCGGATGGGCCACGGACATCCGTGGTGGCCAGAACTGGATCCACTCGATGCGTGGGATCCCCGAGTTCATGTCGTTGGTGCCGCGGATGAAGACCTCCGGATCGGCGACGAGGCGCCAGAAGATCGGCGCCGAGGCGAACGCCACGATCAGCCCCGGCAGCAGCACCCACCGGTGCTCCGGCATCCACCAGTCCCGCGCCAGCGCCGCCACGCCGTCACGCAACGACGACGCGGCGCGCCGGATGGAATCGCCGACGGCCACGACCGGGGACGCGATCCGGTCGTTCAGCCGCAGCGCTGCCGGTACCCCGGCCCACACCAGCGCGATCGACAGCGCGGCGAGCGCCAGCAGCGCGAGCGCCACGCCGTTGCTGCCCAGCCACCACCAGACGACGGCGTTGACGACGAGCACCGGCACCGCCAGCGCCACCGGCGAGCGGTCGCGCCCCGCCGTGCGGACACCGAAGACGGCGAGGTCGGCCACCACGAGCGAGCCGAGCATGACCACGACGGGAAACCGGCCGACGTTCGGCACGGTGAGCACGGACGCAACCAGACCGAACGCGGCCACCAGCGCGTACCGCGCCGCAGGGTGCACCCGAACCGCACGCAGCACGACCTCGGCGGCGACCGCGGCCACCGCCACGACCAGCGCACCCGATCGGCCGGTCGGGCCCATCGACCACAGCCGCGCGCTCACCGCCCCGGCCGAGACCAGCCAGACGAACACGGCCCCGACGACGTCGGTCAGGGTGCGGTCCGAGTCGAGCGCGTCGGCGCGGCGACCCGGCATCGTGGTCAACTCAGCCACGGTGGGCGACGCGGTCGAACGACGTCGGTGCCCGATCCGTCGACGTCGACGCTCCAGCGGTACGCGGCGGACAGCACGCTGAACGCAACCAGGTCGGGTTCGCTGGCGACGATCTCGTCGATCACCCGGTCGGTCTGGTCCAGTCGCCGCGCCACGCCGGGCTGGTCCAGGAACCCGTCGTCGTCGAACAACGCCGGATTGAACACCAGCGCGGCGTCGTGCCCCTCGCGGCGCAGCACCGCGGAGAGCGACCCGATCGCCAGTTGCTCCTGGCCCAGCGAGACGAACGTGACCTTCACGCGCGGACTCCCGTCGTCCGGCGAGCGTTCGGGTCCAGCACCCGGTCGGCGGTCACGGCCATGTCAGCGCCGCCGTCCGAACACCGAGAGCACCCGACCGATGACCCCGTGCTCGGCGGGCACGCGGGCCGCGATCAGCACGAGCTGGGCGGGACCGTCGTTCCAGAGTTGGAGCGACGTCATCTGGGGCACGGCGACTGCCACTCCCGGACGCAGGGCCGAGGCGCGGGCATCGTCGCGCACCCCCGCCCCGACGACAGGCGACTCGATCGCCACCAGTTCGGTGTTCCATCGACCGCAGTTCGGTGAGGTCACGACCACCCGCGCCCCGGGATCGAGCACGACCAGCTCGATGTCGCGTGCGAACCGGTTGGTGACGAGTGCGCGGGGATCACCGAGTCGATCCTCACCGTGCGGCACGGCCCGACCGCGCACCACGAGCGGCAGGGCGCTCAGCTCTGCGCCATCGGTCGCCTCGACGACGGGGACCCGCTCGACACCGGACGTCGACCACCCATCGGGGTCGATCACGAGGTCCCGGTCCAGCAGGTCGACGTCGACGTTCCGCTCGTCGAATCGGGGCAGCGGCTGGACATCGTGGTCCCGCCGCACGTCGGGCGGGATCGGCACCACCGGCCCGTCGGTCACCGGCAGCCCGGTCACCGCCTCGATGTCGCTCGCCGACAGCTCCGGTTCCTCGTCGAACTCCTCGCGCAGCGGACAGGTCTCCGGCAGCCCGGTGGACAGGTCCCATGGGTGCTGCTCCAGGTAGAAGTCCTCGGTCACCTCGTGCAGCAGTCGGTGACGCCGACCGCTCGCCAGCACGAACACCAGCCCGGACGAACGAGGCGCGACCGCGCACGCGACGGCGATGCGTGGCTCGTCGGTGTGGTTCCACCCCGAGGCGTGCAGCGTCCGGGTGTCGTAGACGACCGCCGACCCGGCGGTGAGCGACACCGGGACGAGCGCACGGCGGAGCTCGTGTTCCCACGGCCGGATCACGTCCGGCGTCCCGACTCCGGACCATCCGGCCGGCAGCCGATGGCTCCCCGGAACCAGTTCGAGTCCGCCGTTGGCGATCTCGGGTCCGACGTCGCACAGCGGCATCCAGATCGTCGCGGCGCGGTCCCGGCGCTCGTCGACGAAGGACCGGTCCTCGTGGAGGAACATCTCGGAGGTCTGCCCCTGGTGCTTGACGACGAACGTGGTCATGACGACCCGGTGATCGACCATGAGGTCGTCGAGATGCCGGTCCCAGATCGGGGTCAGGAGCGCGTTCAGGTCCCGCACCAGATCCCGATCCTCGCGGAGGTAGTCGATGGTCAGCCCGTGGTCGTCACGCGGCGCGACCGCCCGATAGGCCGCGGTCAGGTCCTGCACCTCGGACGACGAGAGGACACCCTCGACGACTGCGTATCCATCCCGCAGGAACGCGTCGTTGAGCATCGGCGACGCCAGGTACGTCCGTCCGACCGAGGTCTCCGACTCGCCCGCCACACTGCTGGACATGGGCATTGGGGCAGGGTAACACTTGACTTTGAGCGGGTCTCGGCCCGTTCACCGCGAGGAGGCCAGTCGATGACGGCGAGGGCGCCGGTGATGGTGTTCGTGGTTCGGAGCGAGGGGTGCTGGTGGTTCACCCCCATCCCGGTCGCGGATCCGACCGAGGTGAACGTCGATGACGTCCGCGCCGCGATCGCCGCCGCGGACCCTGCCGACGCCGCGATCCGTTCCGGTCCCGCCACACGCGGGCGGGAACGGGTGGTGCTCGCCACCGACGACGTCGTGGCTCCGGTCCGCAGTCTCGTCGGGGTCGTCACCGCGGCCGGTGTGGTCATCGAGGACGTCGACGGCGCCCACCTGATCCTCGACGACACCGACCTGACGGTCCTCGACGCGCTCGGCGGACCGGTTCGTGTCGACGCACTCGCCGAGC
>CAJBIS010000433.1 GCA_903953195.1 uncultured Actinomycetes bacterium | reverse complement strand
TGATCGGGCCTCGTCGGCGAGTTCGAGCGCGTGCTGGGGGTGTCGCACATCCTCCATGCAGACCGCGAACTCGTCGCCGGCGATCCGGGCGACGCTGTGTCCCCGTCCGGCGATGCTCTCGAGCCGTCGGGCCGCCTCGCGCAGCACGTCATCGCCCTCGGCGTGGCCGAGCGCATCGTTGAGCGTGCTGAAGGCGTCGAGGTCGCACACGAAGACCGCGACGTCGCTCAGCTCGACACCGCTCTGGCGGCCGGCATCACGACGCGTCAGCGCGACATCGATGCGGTTCTGGAGCAGCGCGTAGTTGGGCAGCCCGGTGAGCGCATCGATGAGCGCCTGACGGGACAGCTCCTCCTCGGCGACACGTCGGTCGGTGACGTCGTGCAGGTGGACGATGGCGCCCTCGATGATGGGGTCGGTGAGCAGGTTCACCGCGTTGAGTTCCATCCACCGGTAGCGACCGTCGAGGTGCAGCACGCGGACCTCGCCGGTGTAGGTGCTCCGGTCGACGTGCAGCATCGTCGATCGGATCTCGTCGATGCGGGGGCGGTCGTCCGGGTGGATGAGGTCGAACGGGTCGTTGTTCAGCGCCTGGTCCGCGTTCCAGCCGAGGATCCGGTCGACCGACGGGCTGAGATAGGTGATGCCGCCGTCGGCGGCGATGATCATGGTCACGTCCGCGCTCATGCGCAGCAGCCGGCTGAGCCGGGCCTCGCTCCGGGCGATCGACGCCCGGGCCGCCCGGGCCGCAGTGGCGTCACGGAGGTGCAGCACCGTCAGCGGTTGGTCGACGTTGCTGGTCTGCCACCACTCGGCCTCGAACCAGCGGTACTCGCCGTCACCGTGACGACCTCGGATCTCCTCAGGACCCGACCGGCCGACCCGGGCGGCGATGCCCCGGTGGTGGATCGCCAGTGCGACGTCATCCGGGTGGAGGAAGTCGGCGGCCATCGACGAGATCATCCGTTCCGGGGTGATGCCCAGCACCCGGGTGGTCGCCGGGCTGGCGTACACGACACCCAGCGTGGGGTGCAGGATCAGCGCAGCGTCCGCACTGTGCAGGAGGACGTCGAACTCGGCGCTGGCATCGGTCGGGGCCGTGCGTGCCGCGTCGCCGCCCCGTCGCTCGGTGCCGCTCATCGGCCTGCGCTCCTGGCACGATCCACGATCTGGCCGGCGTCGGACAGTTGGTGGAAGAGCGGACCGGCGGCACGGACGCAGCCGTGCGCCATGAGTCCGTCGAGCTGTGCCTCGTGTGTCACTCCATCGGCTGCCACCGTGAGGTCCAGTTCGGTGGCGAGCGTGGCGACCGCGGCGATCGCGGCTCGCTGGGCCTTGGTTGGCTGGTCGGAGTTGGGCAGCAGCGACTCGGCAAGGCGGAGATGCGTCACGCCGGTGCCGTCGAGTGAGCGGAACATCGCGGTGCCGCAGCCGAACCGGCTGAGGCTCACACGCGCGCCGGCGTGCGACAGCTCGCGGAGCGCCGCATGTGCGTCGTGATGCTCGCTGCGCAGGGTCGACTCCGCGACGTCGAAGCCGAGTCGCTCCGGCGGGGTGTCGTGGCGGTCGCAGAGCCGCTGGACGTCTGCAACGA
>CAJBIS010000432.1 GCA_903953195.1 uncultured Actinomycetes bacterium | reverse complement strand
TCGCCGACCAGGCGCTCGACCGGTTCGCACCGCTGAGCGAGGAACTGGCGAACCTCCACCCGGACCGCACCCGCAACGCGTACCCGTTCGCGTTCGAGCAGGTGGCTCAACTGTTCGACCATCCGGCCGCGCCCGACCTGTGCGTCATCCACACCTCGGCCCACCACTGGGCTGAACTCGGCGGCCACATCGGCGAACACGGATCGCTCGCGAGTGTGCAGTGCCGGGCGCCGTTCATCGTCGCCGGCCGCGGCGCGAAACGGCTCGGCATGACCGACACCGCGGCGCAGATGGTCGACATCGCGCCGACGGCCCTCGCGCTCCTCGGCATCGAACCCACCGGCGGGACCGGCCTCGACGGCCGCCACCGCGACGACGCCCACCTGCTCGCCCAGGATGGTGACGCACTCGCCGACCTGCTCGACCCCGGCGAACGACCCGACCACCTGGTGGCGTTCCTGCTCGACGGCTGCAACCCGAACGTTCTCTACGAGATGGCGGCCACCGGTGAGGCGCCCAACATCGCCCGGCTCATGGCCGAGGGCTCGACGCTGCGCAACGGCATCGTGTCGTCGCTGCCGACAGTCACGCTGCCGAACCACACGACGGCGATCACGGGCCGTCACCCCGGGCACCACGGCATCCTCCACAACGCCTGGTGGGACCGAGGTCGCGGGGACCGTGTCGTCACCAACTCGCCGCTCACCTGGGCGACCGCGATGGACGACCTGACACCGGGGACCGACAGCATCCACCGCGCCATCGCTCGTGCCGACGCCGGTGCGTTCACCGCGTCGATCAACGAGCCCGCGGACCATGGTGCGGCCTACTCGACGTTCGATCTGATGCGACGGGGTGTGCGCATGGACTTCCCGCGGTCCGCAGAGGGACTGCCGCACACCTCCGAGATGTTCGTGCGCCCGGTCAAGGACTACGCAACGTTCACCCAGGTCGACCACCACGGCACCGAGCAGGCCGTCGGGCTCATCGACGGCCGCTATCTGGACACCGACTCTCCACTCCCGCGCTTCCTCTGGGTGAACTACACGCTCACCGATTCGGCGTTCCACGAGGGCGGACCGCACTCCGAGATCGCACGGGCGTCGGTGCGTGACACCGACGGTCGCATCGGCGAGGTGCTCGCCGCGCTCGACCGGCGTGGCGTGCTCGAGCGTTGCGCGTTCATGATCTGCGCCGATCACGGCATGGAGGAGTCACGACCGGGAGTCGGCGGCGACTGGTCACCGGCGCTGCACGACGCCGGACTCGACGTCCGCGACGAGGCGTTCGGGTTCCTGTACCTGAACACCGGCGCCACTCCCTGATCCGGTCGGGCTGATCCGGTCGGGTCCGAACCCGGGTGCATGCCGTAGGTTCGCGACATGCAGAACCCGAACATCGACCTGGGCACCTACGGCATCTGGACCGGGGCGCTCGACATGCAGCCGTCGTCGCTGGCGAAGGAGTGCGCCGCCGAACTCGAGGAGCTCGGGTTCGGCGCGGTGTGGATCCCCGAGACCGTGTACCGGGAACCGTTCGTGCACTCGGCGATGCTGCTCGAGGCCACCTCGTCGATGGCGGTCGCCACGGGCATCGTCAACCGCTACGGGCGGGACGCCATGACCTGCAACGCCGGGATGCAGACCCTCAACGAGGCGTACCCCGGCCGGTTCCTGCTCGGCCTCGGTGTCAGCCACGGACACCTGGTCACCGGCATCCGCAAGCAGACGTACGACAAGCCGTACAGCGCGATGGTCGAGTACCTCGACCGGATGGAGGCCTCGCTGTTCTTCGCGCCCACCGGCGAGCCGCCCGCGCAGATGGTGCTCGCCGCGCTCGGGCCGAAGATGCTCCGACTCGCGGCCGAACGGACCGCCGGCGCGCACCCGTACTTCGTGCCGCCCGAGCACACCGCGCTGGCCCGCGAGACCATGGGCCCCGACCCGTTGCTCGCCGTGGAGCAGATGATCGTCCTCGACACCGACCCCACCTCGGCCCGCGCCGCGGCCCGCGCCAACATGAAGATCTACCTGGGGCTGCCCAACTACGCGAACAACCTGCTGCGGCTCGGGTTCACCGAGGACGACATCGCCGACGGCGGCTCCGACAAGCTGGTCGACGCGATCGTGGCGTGGGGCTCGATGGACGACTGCCTCGCACGTGTGCAGGCCCACCTCGATGCCGGCGCCGACCACGTGTGCATCCAGGTCCTCGACGCGGACCTCCAGCACCTGCCCCGCACCGAGTGGCGCGAGGTCGCCGCCGCGCTCGGACTCAACTGAGCCCGTCGAGCGTCAGCCGTCGACTGTCACGATTGCGTCGACGTCAGCCGTCGACTGTCACGAGTGCGTCGACGTCAGCCGTCGACTGTCACGAGTGCGTCGACGTCAGCCGTCGACGGCGGACAGGAAGGCCGGGCGTTCGCCGCCGCCGTGCAGCCACACCGCGGAGCCGCTCACGTACGACGCGAACGGTGAGGTGAGCCAGCGGCACGCCTGCGCCAGGTCCTGGGGTGTTCCGAGTCGCCCCGCCGGGACGGTCGCGGCGACTCGGGCCTGAGCGTCGGCGTCGCCGTAGTGGAGCTCGGCCTGTTCGGTCTCGATCAGGCCAGCGATGATCGCCACCAGTCGGGTCGTCGGGGCCCACTCGACGGCGAGCGACTGCGTGAGGCTGACCAGTCCCGCCTTCGCGGCGCCGTAGACCGCGGTACCGGGCGACGGTCGGGTCGCTGAGACGGAGGCGATGTTCACGATCACTCCGCCGTCGATCACGCCGCTCGTCGTGAGCTCGACGAAGTGGTGATGCGCACGTTGGGCCACATGGAGCGGTGCGAGCAGGTTGAGTCGGACGATCGACTCGCTGAACCGCGGCGACGCCGTGGCCGCATCGGCGGCGGGGGCGCCACCGGCGTTGTTGATCACGGCGTCGAGACGGCCGAACTCCTCGACGGCCGCGTCCACCACGGCGGCGGCCTGGTCGGGATCGCGCACGTCGGCCGCGACGAAGCGGGCTCGACGGCCGTCACGCTCGGGCAGCGCGTCGGGTTCGCTCCGACCGCACGTCACGACGTCGGCACCCCAGCCGAGGAACCGTTCGACGATGACGCGGCCGATGCCCTTCGTGCCGCCGGTGATGACCACGACCTTGCCGGTGTGGTCGAGTTGGTCGTCGCTGCTCATGAATGGCGACGTTATCGGGCACCGTGCACCGCTGACGTCCCCGGAGCGACGGCCGTACCGTCGCCGAGTGGTGCTCGGAGCAGACCCGGACGCATTGGAGTCGCTCGCTCGATCCTGTCGAACCGCGTCGCTCGAGCTCGTCGTCCGGACGCGGATGCCACCGGCACTCGAGCACTGGCACGGCCCCGATGCCGGAGCGTTCCGGGCCCATCACCGGACCGACGTCGCGGCCGTGGCGCGACGCGCCGCCGAGACGCTCGACGGGCTCGCCGTGCAGTTGGTCGGCCACGCCCGGGCCCAGCGGTCCACGTCGGCCTCGCCGGTTCCACCACCGGTGGTGGTGACCGACCGCGCTATCGATCGGGGAGGCCGGTTGCGCATCCGGGTCGGGTCGCCGGCGCCCCGTGTCGTCGTGCTGCTGGTGCCCGGGGTCGGAACCGACCTCGGTGACGAGCACCGGTTGCGTGCGGACGCCCAACGGGTGTTCAGCGCGGCGGAGTCGGCGACGTCGGCGGACCTCGCCGTCGTGTCGTGGCTCGGATACGACCCGCCCGATGTGCTCCCGGGCGCGCTCGACCTTCGACCGGCCGACGAGGGCGCGGCGCTGCTGTGCGCCGAGGTCGCCCACCTGCGCCACGGATCCGTGTCCGCGCCACCGGTGGAGCAGGTGATCGTCGTCGGACACAGCTACGGCGGTGTGGTGGCGGGCCGGGCGCTGGCACTGGGCATGCGGGCCGACTCGGTGGTGCTGCTCGGGGCACCCGGTGTCGGGTCGCCGGTGACGGAACGCATCGTCGGCCGACGTGATGTCCGCCTGCTCGCGGCGCGCGCCGAGGACGATCCGATCGAACTGGTGAACCGGTTCGGCGGCGCGATCTACGGACCGGATCCGGTCGATGTCGCCGAGCGCATCCCCACCTCGACGCAGGGGCACGGCGGCTACCTGTCCGATCCGCTCGTGCTGCGACGGCTCGCTGATCTGGTCGCCGAGCCGGTACGGTCGACGCAGCGAACCGGCTGACCCGGACGGATCGGCGACGTGCAGGAGGACCTCGTGGGCTTCACGGTCACCACAACCGACGGTGTGGCGGAACTGGTCATGGACCATCCGCCGGTGAACGCCCTGACGGTCGCCGGCTGGTTCGAGCTCGCGGAGCTCGTGACCGCCGTCGGTCGACGCCAGGAGATCGGTGCGCTCGTACTGCGCGCCGAGGGCCGTGGGTTCAACGCCGGCGTCGACATCAAGGAGATGCAGGCGACCGACGGCTTCGATGCGCTCATCGGTGCGAACCGGGGTTGCTACGCGGCCTTCAAGGCCGTGTACGAGTGCGAGGTCCCCGTGATCGCGGCGGTGCACGGGTACTGCCTCGGTGGCGGCATCGGACTCGTCGGCAACGCCGACGTGATCGTCGCGGCCGACGGCACCCGGTTCGGGCTGCCCGAGGTCAACCAGGGTGCGCTCGGCGCAGCGACCCATCTGGCCCGGCTGGTCCCGCAGCACAAGATGCGAGAAATGGTCTACACGGCCGCC
>CAJBIS010000431.1 GCA_903953195.1 uncultured Actinomycetes bacterium | reverse complement strand
CGGCACTCGACAGCGGCGTGAGATTTTTGACGTCGATATCGCCACGTCCCCACAAATCACGCGTGATGGATTCCAGAACGATCAACTGCTCGGCGGTCGGACCACTCTTGGTGGAAATGCCACCGAGCAGTCCCGCGACGATCGGTTCGACCTCGTCGGCGTGCACGACCTGCATCATGTGCTCCTTGAACTCGTCACTACCGAATAGGCAACGCGCGCCAGGCCTCGTGCGCGACGAACGCGCCGGCGCCCAGCAGGAGCACCGCGGTGATCCAGCGACCGTGGACCGCCATGATGCGTTCGTAGGACCTTTTGATCCCCACGACGGCGCCGGGGTTGATCACTTCGATGACGGCGGGCAGCACCGCCGGAATGACGGAGATGGCCGCGAAAATCACGATGGCCGCGGCCCGCGACGCCGGGTTGGCGATCTGCACGATCTGGTGACCGGCGGCGATCGCGATCGGAAAGATTTTGGGGTGCAGACCGCAGACCGCGAAGCCGGCCAACCCGGCTCGGGCGACGCGACCGGACGCGCTCATCTCCGCGGCCGGGTCCATCTCGCGCATGACCTTCGGGAAGCGCCGGGTCAGCGCGGTCCGCAGCTTTCCCGGCCGATGATCGGGTTCGGAAACATCGGCTATCGGGTTTCCCCGGAACGCATTCACCGCCTTGTAGACGCCGAGGGACAGCAGCGCACCGGCGATGAGTGCGCGAACGATGAATCCGGGCCACGCGTGGTGGCGCGTGGTCGCCTCGGCGCCGGAGAGGTGTGCGATCCACAGACCGACGCCGGTGGCGAAAGCGATGCCGAGTATCGCGCCGACGGCAAAGGCGAATGACGCTCGCCGCGGCGCCATCTTGTCGCCGGCGATGATCAGACCGAGCACCAGCGTCTCCGGGCTGAGCGCGATGGCCAGCGCCAGCGAGGCAACAACAGCAAGGCGAGAATCGATGATCGCATCCTTCCTCTGGACCTCTGGTGGGCTAAGCTAGCAGAGCACGTTTCACAGGGCCCTGCCCGCGCGCACGGCGGTCTGGGCGGCTCTCGTACGTCAACGAAAACGACGCCGGAGCGGACCCCCATGAGCCAGACACCCCCATGAGCCAGACACCCCCATGAGCCAGACACCCCTGTACGACGCCTACCGGAACTTTCTGGCCAACGCCGGAACACCTTTCACGGTGCCCGGTCACAAGCGCAATCCGGATCTGATCGATGACTTCCTGGCGTTCGATGTCCCGCATTACGGCGGAGTCGAGGATCGCCGCGCTACGACCAAGCGGCTCGCGACCGCCGAGCGTCTGGCCGGTGAACTGTGGGGCGCGGACTGGTGCGGCTTCTCGGTCCAGGGCTCCTCGCACGGCAACGAGGCGATCTGTCTGACGCTCGGCAAGCCCGGCGACAAGGTGGTCGTCGCCCGGACCATTCACAAGTCGCTGTTCTTCGGCATCGTGCTGGCCGGATTGGTGCCGGTCTGGATTCGCCCGGACGTCGACGAACAGACCGGTCTGACGGCCGGCATGCCGGTCAGCCGTGTCGCCGAAGCCCTGGCACAGCACCCGGACGCCAAAGCCGTGATGCTCGTCGAGCCAAGCTATGTGGGCGGCGTCTCCGACGTGGCCGCACACGCCGAACTGGCGCACGCGCACGGAATTCCCCTCACGGTCGACGCCGCGTGGGGCGCCCACCTCGGCTTCCATCCCGACCTTCCGCCGCACGCCATCGCCGCCGGTGCCGACGTCCTCGTGACAAGCATCCACAAGCACATCACCGGATTCACGCAGTCCTCCATGGTGCTGGCGCAGGGCGAACGGATCGACCTCGAACGCCTCGACGCCGCGT
>CAJBIS010000430.1 GCA_903953195.1 uncultured Actinomycetes bacterium | reverse complement strand
CCCGATCCCGGCGGGGGGTTCTGGCCGTAGGCCATGTCGGCGGGGATGACCAGCGTGCGGCGGCCACCTTCCTTCATCCCGACGAGCCCCTCACTCCACCCCTGGATCACGCCGTCGAGGGGGAACTGCGTGGGTGCCCCGCGGGACCACGAGGAGTCGAACTCCGCACCGTCCGACGCGGACACGCCGACGTAGTGGGCGGTCACGGTGTCACCGGGCTTCACCTCGGCGCCGGTCCCGACGACGTCGTCGGTCACCTTGAGTTCGGTCACCTGCTCCGTCTGACCCAACTCGGGCTTGCCCCGCTGGTTGATCTCGTTCAGCACTTCGCTGCCTCCGGTGTTCTGTTGCGCCCCGCCGGCGCCGCCCGCTGCGGCCTCGGTCGTCGTGGTCACCTGTGCAGCATCTTCCCCGCCGCAGGCGGACAGTGCGAATCCGCTCACGGCGAGTGCCGATGCGGCCGCAGCCACCCACCGCCGCCGGGCCGTCGCGCCGTGGTGAGTCGAGATCGAACGTGTCGAAGCCATGGGAGCCCTCCGTTGAGACTGAGCGGCACCGTGGACACGGGCCGAGATGCCCGCCTGCTGCGGCGCCGAGACGACACTAGAGCGGATCAGTTGCCGCGACGACGCACCCGGAGCTTGATCGGCGTCGCCCCCAGGCCGAACGCCTCGCGCAACTGCCGCTCCAGGTACCGCAGATAGGACGCAGGAAGTTCCTTGTTGGCGAAGAGTGTGAACGTCGGCGGATCCGCCGCGCCCTGCGTGGCGTAGAGCACCCGACCACCGTGCGGCGCCGGCTGGGCCTGCTGCGCGGCGCGGATCACCTCGTTGACCCGTCGCGTCGGAACACGCGTGTGGTACTGCTCCAACGACGACGCGATGGCCGGCATCAGTCGATGAACGCCGCGGCCGCTGAGCGCGGAGATCCGCAGTACCGGGGACTCGCCCATGAAGTGCAGCCGCTGCCCCAACTGGTAGAGCACGTCGGCGCGGCGCTCCTCGTCGAGGAGCTCCCACTTGTTCAACAGCACGACGATCGGACACCCCGCACCGTCGATGCGTTCGGCGAGGCGCTGGTCCTGGTGCGTGATCCCCTCGGTGGCGTCGATCACCAGCAGCGCCACGTCCGCGGTGTCCACCGACTTCAGTGCCCGCACCATCGAGAAGTACTCGGTGTCCTCGTCGATCCGTGAGCGGCGACGCATGCCGGCGGTGTCCACGAACCGGATCGGACCGGCCTCGGTCTCGATCACGGTGTCCACCGAGTCGCGGGTCGTGCCCGGCATGTCGTGCACCACGGCGCGGTCCTCGCCGATCAGCCGGTTGAACAACGTCGACTTGCCCACGTTCGGTCGGCCGACGAGCGCCACCGAGACGGTGCCGTCGCGGGACTCCGCCTCCCAGTCCGCGTCGTCGTCCGCGTCCTCGGTGGCTTCGGGAAGTGCGGCGAGCAGCGCATCGAGCATGTCGCCGGTCCCCCGTCCGTGCAGGGCCGAGATGGCGTGCGGCTCCCCGAGTCCCAACGACATGAGCTCCCAGATGAGCGGTTCGTGCCGGGTGTCGTCGACCTTGTTGGCGACGACGAGCACCGGCACGTCGAGGGAACGCAGCAACTGCGCGACCTGCGCGTCCTCCTCGGTGATCCCGACGGTCGCGTCCACCACGAACATGACGACGTCCGCGGCACGGATGGCCTGCTCGGACTGCGCGGAGACCTTGCGGTCCAGCGCGGTGCCACCGACGAGCCAGCCGCCGGTGTCGACCAACCGGAAGGGCCGTCCCAACCACTCGGCCTCGACCTCCTTCCGGTCACGCGTGACCCCGGGGCGTTCCTCGACGATCGCCAGGCGCTGGCCGAGGATGCGGTTCATCAACGTCGACTTGCCCACGTTCGGCCGGCCGACGATCGCGACCATGGGGAGGTCGGTGTCACTCACGACGCGGGTCCCAGCGCGGCGCGCAGCGCGGCACCGTCCGTGGCGACGACCTCGACCGACCGCGGGAGGTCGTCCGGGGTCGTGCCGTCGAGGAAGCGGCCACGGGACAGGCACACGTCGGGCAGCAGATAGCGATGCCCCTCGGGCTCCTCGTCGAGCACCCGGGCGAGGTCCTCACCCACCATCAGACCGGTCACGCCGATGTTGCCGCCGAAGAAGCGGTTCTCGACCGGGATGACGCGCACGTCGTCACGGTCGAGCGCGTCGATGAGGGGCGTGAGCACCTGCGCACCGTAGACGCCGGTCAGGATGCCGACGGGCGCCGAGCGACTCGGACGCAGCGTGACGAACTGCGCGCCGGAGGCATCGACACCCGAACCGGGGGTCGCGGTGGTCGCCGTGGGTTCGCCTCGCGGTGCCCGGTACCCGCTCGCCGGTGCACCGTCGACCCATGCGAAGAAGCCGGGCTGCACACCGATCGCACCGTCGCTCGCGCCGGTCAGCTCGAGCTCGAACGCACGGGCCATGCCGATGCCGTCCTCGTGCATGGCGAAGTCGCCGTACTCCTCGGCGGGCGGGAACGGCAGGCCGGCGAGCAGGTAGTACTCGTCGGCGGCGAACACCATGGGGTGTCCGAGCGCCGTGCGGAAGGCGGCGCGGGCCGCATGCACCGTCTCGACGACGGCGACGGCCTCGGCACGGGTGTGCGGCCGCATGCGATCCTCGGTGTTGAACTGCGACACGCCCAGCGGCACGACGGCCACATCGGCGAGCTCGGGATACTCGTCCAACACTCCGCACAGCGTGTCGGCGAGCACGGCACCGTCGTTGAGTCCGGGGCACACCACCACCTGGCCGTGCACCTCGACCCCTTCGTCGAGCAGCGCCCGCAACCAGCGCAGGCTCATGGCGCCCCGGCGATTGCGGAGCAGGTCCGAGCGCACGTCCGGATCGGTGGCGTGGATGCTCACGTACAGCGGTGACAGCCCCTCGTCGACGACGCGCTCGAGGTCGGCCTCGGTGAAGCGGGTGAGCGTGGTGAAGTTCCCGTAGAGGAAGGAGAGGCGGTAGTCGTCGTCCTTCAGGTACAGGCTGCGGCGCAGATTCGGCGGCAACTGGTAGATGAAGCAGAACTCGCAGTGGTTGTCGCACGTCCGGATCTCGTCGAACAGCGCGGAGTCCACCTCGACCCCCAGCGGCACACCAGCGTCCTTGACGATCTCGACGGAGAACTCCAACCCGCCTCGGCGAAGTTCGAGCTCGACCTCGGCCTCGTCGCCGAGCACCCGGTACTCGATGATGTCGCGGACGGGATGACCCGAGACGCTCAGCAGTTCGTCGCCCGGCCGCACACCCGCCTCGTCGGCCGGGGACCCGGGCGCGACGCCGGAGACCACTGCGCTCGACATGGCGGCATCGTAGTGTCCGACCCGTCGGCCCCGGATTCGGCGTGGCACACTGTGGCCGGCGTCGACGGGCGATTCGGCGCCGAACAGGGAGGAACGCCGTGACGACGGGAACCACTCGACGGACGCAACGCTGGGCCATCGCGGCGCTGGTGACGGCGACGACGTTGCTCGCAGCGGCGTGTGTGATGCCGCCGCCGCCGGCCGCCGGCGTCGATCCGGACCTCGCGCCGCAGGCGGGCGACGCCGCCTACACCGAACCCGGCCCGTACCCCGTGGGCGTCACCACGCTGGCACTCGCCGACCGTGAGGTCGAGGTCTGGTACCCGGCGGACGCCGCCGGCATCGGCACGACCCCCCGCGACGAGTACTTCATCCGGGACTTCGTCCCGCCGGCGTTCGATGCCCTGATTCCGGCGTCGGTCAACCCGCCCTACGTCACCAACGCCCACCGCGGCGTGCCGGCCGCGAGCGACGGACCGTTCCCGCTGGCGATCTTCTCGCACGGCGCCGCGAGCTTCCGCCTGCAGTCGAGCGAACTCACGACCCACCTCGCCTCGTGGGGGTTCGTCGTGATCTCGCCGGACTACTTCGAGCGCGGACTCACCAGCGTGCTCGGCGCTCCTCCGGCCACGCCACGGGCCGACACCGTCGTGGCCGACGAGGCCATCGAGCTCGCCCGTTCCGCCAGTGCCGAGCCGGCGTCGCTGCTGAGTGGCGTCGTCGCCCCCGGCGACGTCTACCCGTTCGGACACTCGGCCGGTGGTGGCACGTCGCTCCGGCTGCTCAGCCGCCCCGACGTGCGAGCGATCGTGCCGATGGCCTCGGGGATCCTCGGGCTGAGCATCCTCAACGGCTCCGCGCCGCCACTGCCCGCCGACAAGTCCGTGTTCTGGATGGGCGGACAGAACGACGGGATCGCCAACATCGACAACGTCCGCACCGGGTACACCTACACCGCCGGCCAGAAGAAGATCCTGGAGCTTGCGAAGACCGGCCACAACAACGCCTTCACCGACATCTGCGAGATCGGCGAGGGAGGCGTGGCGGAACTCGCCATCGCCACCGGCCTGCCGATCCCGCCGTCGCTGCTGAACCTCGGCAACGACGGGTGCCCGGCACCACCGTTCCGGGAGTCGGCCCAGGTGTGGCCCGAGGTGAAGCACTTCCTCACTGCCGAGTTCCGCTACCGGGCGGGCCTCGACGTCGAGCCCGTCGGTCTGGGCACACAGGTCACCGCGTCGTTCGACGACGTCGCCCGCTACGAGCACGCACCCTGAGCCACCGACTGGTCCGACGGTGGCCGATCCGACGGTGGCCGGTGACCACGTCCGGGCGACCATAGGATTCCGCCCGTGACCGACCTCTCGACCAGCGAACCGACCTCCTCGGTCGACCTCGTGTTGCTCGCCGCACCTCGGGGGTTCTGCGCCGGTGTCGAGATGGCGATCAAGGCCCTCACGTGGATGGTGCGGGCCTTCGACGGACCCGTGTACTGCTACCACGAGATCGTCCACAACCAGCGTGTGGTCCGGCGGTTCGAGGAACAGGGTGTCGTGTTCGTCGACGACGTCGCCGAGGTGCCACCCGGACGGCCCGTCATGCTCTCGGCGCACGGCTCGGCACCCGAGGTGGTGCTCGAGGCGACCGAGCGCGGCGGCTTCGTGGTCGACGCCGTCTGCCCCCTCGTGACGAAGGTCCACCACGAGGTGAAGGTGCGGGCGGGCAAGGGCTACTCGATCGTCTACATCGGCCACGACGGGCACGAGGAGGCGGTCGGCACGATGGCCGTCGCCCCGGACGCCATCCACCGGGTCGAGAACGTCGACGAGGTCGAGGCGCTGCCCGAGTTCACCCAACCCGTCGCGCTGCTCGCCCAGACCACGTTGTCGCACCGGGACTGGGCCGACGTCGCCGCGGCGACCACCGACCGGTTCCCCGACGTGTGGACGCCCGGTCGCTCGGACCTGTGCTTCGCCACCACCAACCGGCAGGCGGCGCTCATGGAGATCGCACCTCGCTGCGATGCCGTCGTGGTGATCGGATCGTCCAACTCCTCCAACACCGTCGCGCTCGAACGGCTCGCCCGCGACTCCGGTTGCGACCAGGTGTTCCGCGTCAACGCCGCCGAGGAACTTCCCCGCGGCGCCGACGGCAGCCTCTCGCTGAATGGCACCGTCGGGGTCACCGCCGGCGCCTCCGCTCCCGAGGAACTCGTCGACGCGGTGCTCGACGCGCTCGCGCCCACCGGCGGCGTCGAGGAGGTACGCATCACCGACGAGGACGAGTACTTCCCGCCGCCACGCAACCTGCGCGACCTCATCACCGCGATCGACCGCCTCGCCTCACTCGGACTCGGCGGACCGGGCTCGACGTCGACCACGACCACGGATCGGGCGGTCCCGGCGAGCAGCGCCCTCGGCGCGCTCCGCTGATCTCACGGAGCTGAGTCGGGTCGGGCCTCGCCGAGCGCTCGCCCTCAGCCGAGTCGGCGCTGCGCCTCGATCTGCAGGTCCTGCAGCGACGCCCGCAACTGCTCGGTCCCCTCGGTCACCACGCGACGCGGAATCCGACCCTCGAGCGGGATGTCGGGGTAGATCGGCTCGCCGATGACGACGTGCACCCGGGCGAAGCGGATCGTCCGACCGTCGACCGGCATCGCCCGGTCGGTGCCCGCCAGCCCGACCGGGACCACCGGCACGCGTGTTCGGCACGCCACCCACACCGGACCGTCGTGCAGGTCGTCCACCACCAGTCCGACCTTGCGACGACCCTCGGGGAACATGACGACCGGGTCGCCGCCGAGCACAGCCTGTTCCGAACTGCGCAGCGCGGCGCGATCCGCGTGCTCCCGGTCCACGGGGAACGACCCGACGTACGACGCCAGGCGACCCGCCCACGACGACTTCCAGATGCTGTTCTTCACCATGAACCGCAGCAGCCGCGGGAACGCCACGCCGATCACGAGGAAGTCGACGTAGGAGCGGTGCGTCGGGGCGACCACGAACGGGACGCCGCTCGGGAGCCGCTCGGTCCCGTCGACCCGCACCCGCCACAGCATCGCCGTCAGCACGACGCCGATCAGCCGGAGGCCCCGATACACCATGCGACCCCCGGCAGTGACCGGGCTCAGGTCGCTCGGCCGGGTCACGACCGCTCGTCCACCAGTGCCGAGATGCGCTCGACCACCTCGTCGATGCCCAGCCCGGTGGTGTCGACGACGTCGGCGTCCGAGGCCGCGTGCAACGGGGAGTCGGCGCGGTTCTCGTCACGGGCGTCGCGGCGGGCGAGATCCGAGGCCACCTGATCGAACTCGAGGTCGGTCATCTCCTGGGCCCGGCGACGGGCCCGCTCCTCGGGCGAAGCGGTCAGGTACACCTTCACGACCGCATCCGGGAACACCACGCTGCCGATGTCTCGCCCCTCTATCACCCCGCCACCACGT
>CAJBIS010000429.1 GCA_903953195.1 uncultured Actinomycetes bacterium | reverse complement strand
TTGCCCGACCCGGTCGGGCCGGTGACGAGCACCAGCCCGTAGGGCTTGTTGAGCAGCTGGCCGACGACGGCCGGCAGCCCGAGCTGTTCCGGGGTCGGGATCTCCGAGGGGATGAGCCGCAGCGCCATGGCGGGGCGGTCGAGCTGGTGGAACGCGTTGACGCGGAAGCGGGCGGTGTCGGCCCAACTGAAGGCGAAGTCCAACTGCCGTTCGGCATCGAAGGCCTGCTGCTCCTCGGGGGTGAGCAGCCCGTCGATCATGGCCCGCACGGTGCCGACGTCGAGCGGCGCAGCCTCGGGGACGCTCAGGAGCCGGCCGTCGATGCGCACCCGGGGTGGCGTGCCCGCAGCCAGGTGCAGGTCGGTGGCGCCGGTGTCCCACAGGTACCGCAGCCACGGGTCGAGCAGCGTCAGGTCGTGTGCACTCACGTCGGATCCCCCTCGGATCGCTCGGCAGGTCGCCTGCCTGGTGGAAAACGTAGCGGGGGCGGGGCCGAAGCCCCGCCCCCACAAGGGATTTCAGTTGATCCGAGGATCAGCAGTTGCCGCCGGCAGCCGCCGTGTAGGTGTCCGGCGGGGTCCAGTCCCAGTTGGTCGACACGTCGTCGAGCAGACCAGCCGTCACGAGGTCGGCCTCGCTCTGGGC
The DNA here is from genome assembly GCA_903953195.1 of uncultured Actinomycetes bacterium. GTDB lineage: Bacteria > Actinomycetota > Acidimicrobiia > Acidimicrobiales > Microtrichaceae > SXMI01. The sequence goes on along the minus strand of CAJBIS010000429.1, from coordinate 2,413 downwards.
CTGATCGGCCGCCAGCGGGTTCTGGGCGATGTCCGCCTGGACGGCGGTCTTCAGGGTCCGAAGGTCGATGTCACACGACGTCTCCTTCGAGTTGTTGTTGATGCCGCCCACGGCGAACACGACGACTGCGGCGAGCACGCCCAGAATCGCGATCACGACGAGCAGTTCGATGAGGGTGAAGCCCCCCTGGCCCCGCATGCGGCGCCGGTTCTCAATAGCAGTCATGTGTGTCTCCCTCCAGAGGAAGTCGGTTGTCCGGGACCGTTCGGTCCCGGCGCTGAATGGCTAGCACCGGCTCCAGAGGACACTTCCGCGCCCCCCGACGCCCCTTGCGTTTCACTCAGGCGAACCCTGTGAAACTGAGGGCATTCTTACCGAGGAATCCGAACCTGTCTAGACCCTCAGGAAGAAATACCCAGTCGGCCGAAGGAAACTGCTACCCACAGCGTTCCCCGTCAGCGGGCCCGGCACGCACGGTGCGGGTTCCCCACGCCTCGGCTGCGATCCGAGGAGCTACGAGACCGTACAGGCGAGGGCGCCGGCTGTCAGCACGCCCCCCTTGCAGAACCGCCACCCCTGCACCTCGACGTCGAAGCCGGGTAGCCACGCGCCCCGCTGCGCCGCATACGGACTGGTGGCGGCGATGTTGGCCGGCACCTGATCGAGGAAGCGGACCTTGGTGACGGCGCGCAGCGTGTCGGTCCGACACTCCTGCTTCCAATCGGCGACCACCTGCGCCCGCCACGCCGCCGTCTGCGACGCGCCCACCGACGGCGGCGGTGTCAGGTTCACCGGATTGTCGTTGTTGCAGTTCGTCAGCACCTGTTGGGCGGCCGTCCACGTGATCGGCGGGGCCGTGGTGGTCGTCGAGCCCGGCGTCGACGTCGTCGTCGACGTGGTGGTGGTCGAACCGGTGGTGCCGCCGAGCTTCGGCAGACTGATCGATGTGGTCGGGATCACGTGCGAACGGAGCTCCACCAGACGTTCCGCCTGACGGCCCTGGTCGCAACAGATGATGCCCGCACGGGGATCATCGACCGCGCTGTTGGGGTTCTCGCCGCTGAACCGAGACATGTAGCTCTGCAACGACCCGACGACGAGAGAGTCGACGACCGTCGTCCCGTCGCCGATCCGTGGCGGGCCCGTGACGATCGGGTCGCCGATGTGGTTGGCCGGGCCGATCCAGTCGACCCGCATGTCGGCTCGCGGCAGGATCACCGTGCCGTACACGTTGAAGCGGCCCTCCTGGTTGACGTTCGGCAGATCGTTCGACGTGACCAGGAACTCCCGTGTCGGGCCGTCGAACTTCTGGTTCGCCGGCAGCGACACCGTGGTGCTCACGCCGATGTAGTCGACGTCGTAGGTCCACGAGGCGCAGTTGCGGATGACCGACGTCGGGTCGAACACGGGTCCGGCGCGACAGCCGGAGATCAGGTTCTTGTCACGGACCATCTCGAAACGGACATCGAGCGACGTGTTCAGCAGATCTCGGTTGTACCTGAGCTTCTTGACGCCGCCACTCAGACAGTTGTTGAGCAGGTCGTAGGAGCGGGTCTGGTTCCACTCGGGCAACCGCTGGAACGTGGCGTCACACACCGCTCCGCCCGCCGAGTTCCGCACCGTGACGCGGACCTGCGACGGCGTCGAGTTGGCCACCGCCGCGTTCACGCAGGACGAACCGATCCGGTCGCAACTCGAGATGCCCTTGATCCGCACGCTCGCCGACTGCAGCTCGGCGTCGGCCGGCGACGTCGACAGGTAGCCGTCGGCCAGCGCAGGCGCGTACCGGTCGGTGATCGACGGCAGGCGAACGGTGCCGCTCATCGTGTCGGACGCACGCCACAGCACACAGCCCAACAGCCACACCCGGACCTGACAGGCGGAATCCGACCGGAACCGGGCCGAGTTGCCGTCCGCCGCCAGCACCGACTGCGGATTCGTCTGCGTCGCCGAACTCGCCGACCCCACGAACACCGGCGCCGATTCGGCCGGCGGTGCCAGCACCTGCGGCGTCTCGAGCCGGATGCTGTTGACGGTCACGCCGTACTGACAGCCCGTGAACGTCGAGAAGATGTCGCAGCCGGAGTTCAGCCCCATCGCCACCTCGATGCGCGACTTGAGCAGGTCGGCACGGTCCATCTCGGTGCCGCACGGGCTGCCGGGATACAGGAGGTCGATGTCGACGGTGTGCGGGCCCTGACGACCCTCGCTGTCGTTGATGCGCGGCGACGTGAGGCGGCACGGGGTCGTGTTCACCGTTCCGGTGGCGGGGTTGTACTTGAAGAGGGCGATGTCGGTGGCGGGCAGCGCACCGAAGGACGTGTCGTTGGCGTTGCTCTCCTCACCCGTGATCCTGAGCGTCGCCGCGTTGATGGTCGCCGAGCCCGGGTCCTGCCCCGGCGGGGGGTTCCAC
>CAJBIS010000428.1 GCA_903953195.1 uncultured Actinomycetes bacterium | reverse complement strand
CGGACAGCGCGACCAGGACCCGCACGTCAGCCCCGGACGTCCACGGTGTCGGCGTGGGCGCGGATCCGGGCGACGGCCGCCGGGATCACGTCGAGCGCCAGGTCGATCTCGTCGTCGGTGGTGTCCCACCCGAGCGACAGCCGGAGCGCGGCACCATCGACCGCCACACCCGTGGCGGCGAGCGCGTCGACCACCTGCGAACGCTCCACCGCACCCGATGCGCACGATGATGCCGACGAGGCACGCACACCGCCGTCGTCGATCAGGAAGAGCAGCGCCTCGGGATCGACGCCGTCGATCATCAGATGGCAGAGATTCGGCAGCAGGTGGGAGCGGTCGCCGTCCACCACGACGGTCTCACGCAGACCATCGACACGCGCCGAGAGCCCCCGGGCCAGCCGATCACGCCGTGCCGCGGTCCGGATGCTCAGCTCGTCGCGGTCACGGACCGTCGCCTCGAGCGCCGCTGCCAGCCCGACGACCCCGGCGACGTTGACGGTGCCGGACCGCCGGTTCCGCTCCTGGCCGCCACCGTGCAGGAGCGGGCGGAGCGTCGTGCCGCTCCGCACCACCAGCACGCCGACGCCCTTGGGACCGCCGAACTTGTGCGCCGAGATCGACACCATCGACGCAGGCGCCGCGTGCACCCTCAGATCGAGCCACGGCGCGGCCTGCACCGCGTCGGTGTGCACCGGCACACCGGGCGCGTGGCGGTCGACCACGTCAGCGACCGCACGCAGGTCGTTGATCGTGCCGAGCTCGTTGTTCGCCAGCATCACCGACACGACGCCGACCTCGACCCCGGAACCGGTCACGTCGTCGAGCACGGCGGCGAGGCCGTCCCGGTCGAGGCGTCCGAGCGCGTCGACCGCCACCGTTCGTCCACCGAGCACCCGCACCACGTCGAGCACTGCGTGATGCTCCGTCGCCCCGCACACCGGCACGCCCGGTCGTGCGGGCAGCCCGCCCGTCACGGCGTGGTTGTCGGCCTCGGTGCCACCCGAGGTGACGACCACGTCGCCCGGCGCACAACCCAGGAGTGACGCGATCCGTTCCCTCGCCTCGTCGAGCGCCCGCACGGCGTCGCGGCCGAGCGCGTGCGCGCCCGACGGATTGCCGTAGCGGTCGTCGAGGAACGGCTCCATGGCCGCACGTGCCTCGGGCCGGAGCCGCGTCGTGGCGGCGTGATCCAGATCGGCGGTGACCGCTCGGCCCGTGGACGCCATGGCGACAGGCTAGGCGTCGGGCCGGAACCCCTCAGAGCGGGTTCCGCTCAGACCCGGGGCAGGTCCCGGAACGGCCGGTCCTTGTCGACCCGGATGTCACCCGGGAGGCCGAGCACCCGTTCGCCGATGATGTTGCGCTGCACCTGATCGGTGCCACCGCCGATGCGGGGCGCCCACTGCGACATGAAGAAGTCCTGGAACCGGCCGTCGTAGGGCGCGTCGCCGCGCACGAGCATGCCGCTCGCCCCCTGCAGCTCGACGATCAGGTCGCCGCCGGTCTCGTAGAGCTCCGACACGACGAGCTTCATCACCGAGCTCTCCGGCCCGGGGAACTCGCCTCGGGCCGCCGCGGTCCGGACCCGGTAGCCGAGGAACTCGAGGATGCGTTCGAGCTCGAGCAGTCGGACGAGCCGCTGACGGATCACCGGGTCCGCTGATCGACCGAGGGACCGGGCGAGCTCGATCACCTGGTCGACGCCGTACATCCGGCCTCCGCCGATCGAGGCCCGCTCGTGCGTCAGCATCGACAGCGCCACGCCCCACCCGCCGTCGACCGGACCGATGGTGTCGGTCACGGGCACGCGGACGTCGGTCAGGAACACCTCGTTGAAGTGGATCGCACCGTCGATCTGGCGCAGCGGCCGGACGTCGACGCCGGGGCGGCGCATGTCGACGGCGATCGCCGTGATGCCCCGGTGCTTCGGCACGTCCGGGTTGGTGCGCGCCAGCAGCACACCCAGGTCCGCGTAGTGGGCTCCGGACGTCCACACCTTCTGCCCGGTCACGACCCACTCGTCGCCGTCACGGACCGCCTTCGTCGACAGGCCCGCCAGATCGGAACCGGCGCCGGGCTCGCTGAAGAGCTGGCACCAGATGTCGTCGGCACGGAGGATCCGCGGCAGCCAGCGGGTGCGCTGCTCGTCGGTTCCCCACTCGATCACCGTGGGCCCGACCATGTCGACGCCGACGGTGAACATCCGGCCGAGCACGTCGTAGTCCGCCTCGGCCGCGGAGAACACGCCCGCCAGCGACGGCGACAGGCCGCGGCCGCCGTACTCGACGGGCCAGTGGGGCGCCGCCCAGCCGGCGTCCGCCTTGGTGCGCTGCCAGTCCCGCGCCGCGGCGATCATGGCGGCGTCGTCCTCCTCGGAGTGCGCCCGGTGCGTCTGGACCTCGTCGAGCGCGGTGCGGTCGACGGCGGTGGCGTGGGCATCGAGCCACGCCGTGGCCTCGGCCCGCAGGGCGACCTCCTCCGGCGTGTCATCGAAATCCATCGGCGTGGAGTGTGCCCTGCCGGACCGCCGCGCTCCACATCCGGGGCGGCGGAACGTCGGCGTGAGGGCTACCGGCGGGACCCGGATGCCGCCGCCGGGGCGACCGGGGCGAGCCCCAGCGCGGCATCGTGCAGCAGGTTGCCGGACTGGTACTGGTACGCCGACGCCACACAGACCAACCACGGTTCCGGAGCGATCGGCACGGTGACCGGCTGGTCCAGACGCCGCCGGACCGCCTCGGCGAGCCGGTGGGCGAGCCGCTGTCGATGCGTCGGGTCCAGGCTGTCGACCCGCAACAGAAACGATCGGATCAACGAGAAGTCCTCGTCGTCGAGCGCGCGCACGTCGAGCGCGGCGACGACCGACTCGTACCCGGTGGGCGGGAGGAACGCGATCGGCACCTCGCTCGTCCGGCCGGTGCGCTCGCGGATCACCACGGTGCCCGCCGCGAGGTCACCCGGGCGTTGCGCATCCCGCGTCGACGCCGCGCCGGCCATGGCCAGGAACCCGACCGAGACGTAGGTGTCGATGATGGCGACCAGACCCCGGACCACCGACTGACGGGGCGTGACGGGCGCGCCGTCGCGTGACACGACACGGAGGCCGAGCAGGAGCTTGCCGACGCTCCGGCCCCGCCACACCACCTCGACGACGATCGGCACGACGAGGATCGTGGTGACGACGACCAGCAGGATGCCCAGCTCCGGACTGAAGCCGACCTGGATCAGGCCGCCGACGATGAACGTCAGGATCAGTGCAACCAACAGTTGCAGGACCAGATCGACGAGTCGGGCCATCGTCCGCGTGGCCACGCCGGCGGTCGGGAGTTCGAGGACGACGGCCTCGGGAGTGACCACGCCGGCGGGCATGGCTCTACGGTAGTGGCCGACACCGGCGGACGATCGGGCAGCCCGTGGACATCGATCGCTACATCCAACGCAACGAGCCCACGTGGCGGCGCCTCGGCGACCTGAGCCGACGCGCCGGTGGGTCGTCACGGGGGCTGCGCCAGCTGAGCGACGCCGAGCTGACCGAACTGGTGTCCCTCTACCAGCGGGTGTCCGCCCAGCTGTCACACGCCCGGACGGTGTACGCCGACCCGGATCTCAACGCCCGGATGTCGCGGGTGCTGGGCGAGGCACGTCTGGTGATCTACCGCCGTCGCGGGCGGGCCGGGCGAGCCGTCGCGACGTTCGTGACCCGCACGTTCCCGGCAGCGGTGTGGCACGCGCGGCGGTTCGTCGCCGTCGCCGCCGCCTGCCTGCTCCTCCCGGCGCTCGCGATGGGCCTCTGGCTGGCACGGGCCCCCCAGGCACTCGACGCCAGCGTCCCCGTCGAACTGCAGCAGGTGATCGCCGAACGGGACTTCGCCGAGTACTACCGGTCCGATGCCGCCCAGAACTTCGCCGGCACCGTCACCGTGAACAACATCTACGTCGCGTTCACCGCGTTCGCGCTCGGCATCGTGCCCGTCCTCGGACCGGCCGCCATCCTGGCGATCAACGGGATGAACGTCGGGGTCATGGCCGCGGTCATGCACCGCGCGGGCGAGGGCGCGCAGTTCTGGGGGCTGATCCTCCCCCACGGCCTGCTCGAGATCTCCGCGATCATCGTGGCGGCCGCCGCCGGGCTCCAGGTGTCGTGGGCGATCATCGCCCCGGGCGACCGCACCAGGGGCGAGGCACTGCGCGACGCCGGACTCAGATCGGTCGTCATCATCATCGGACTGATCGCGTGCTTCACCGTCGCCGGGTTCATCGAGGGGTTCGTGACGCCGTCCGACCTGCCCACCGCGCTGCGGGTCGCGGTCGGCGTCGCGGCGTTCGCGGCGTTCGTCACCTACGTGACGATGCTCGGGAGCCGCGCCGCGGCGGCCGGGTACACCGGGCTCTGGGCCGAGGACGAACGCGATGCCATCGCCGCGGCCGACGAGGCCTCGGCCGCTGCCGCCACCATCACCGCCTGACCGCCTGACCGCCTGACCGCCTGACCGCCGGGGATCCGGCCCGCGCCGCGATCCGCACGACGCACTCAGAGTCGACCGGTGCTCTTCACCAGCAGGTACGCATCTGCGAGCTCGCGTGCGAGCCGGCCGGGCGCGGCGTCCACCACGGTCGCACCCATGCCGCGCAGCCGGGCCGCCGTGCGTCGACGGTCGGCGATCGACGACAGCGCCGCCGCGCGACGGTAGGCCGACTCGGCATCGTCGGCCGTGGCCGCGGCCCATGCCTCGACCTGCGGGTCGCGGACACCGGCGACGAGCACGAGGTGCGTGCGGGTGATGAGCGGTAGGGCCGGGAGCACCGAGTCCTCGACCGCCTGTTCGTTCAGGTCGCTCAGCAGCACGAGCATCGCCCGCCGGCGATGGGTGGCGATCACCCGCGCGAACGCCTCCGGATAGTCCGACTCGCTCAGTTCCGGTTCGAGCGCGTACATCGCCTCGGTGATCCGGTTCACCTGGTCACCACGACGGGCCGGCGGCACCGTTGCCCGGATGTCGCGGCCGAAGGCGACCATGCCGCATCGATCACCGAGTCGGGTGGCGACCGCCGCCAGCATCATCGTGGCGTCCATCGCGTGCTCGACGCGTGGCACGCCGGCGACGCGGCCCGCCATCACCCGGCCGGTGTCGAGCATCACCAGCACCGTCTGGTTCCGCTCGGCGCGGTACGTCCGGACGATGGCCCGACCACTGCGCGCCGTGGCGGTCCAGTCGATGCGACGGAACTGGTCGTCGGGCCCGTACTCCCGCATCTGCTCGAACTCGGTACCGGTGCCGAGCCCACGGGCGGAACGCAGCCCGACCTCCAGGATCCGGCCGCGCCGGATGGCGATCTCGGCCTCGTGGCGCGAACGGAACGGCGGGTGGACCCGCAGCACGCTGCGCAACGCCACATCCTGTTGGCGGGCCCCCAGCCCGAGGGGGCCGTGGATCCGGAGCGTGGTCCGCTCCAGTTCGAAGCGACCGCGACGGATGGGCCGGATCGCCGTGCTGATCCGGGCGACGCCGTCGGCGGGGATCCGGACGTCGAAACGGCGCGCCCCGGCGCGCAGCGATGGCGCCAGCTCGTCGGCGAACTGGATCCGGGCCGAACGCCGCGACTCGGATCGGACCACCCAGGTGACGGAGCCCGTCGATCCCGCCACGACCACCGGCGGATGTCGGCGCTCGATCACCAGATCCCGAGGCGCGACGCCCAGACGACTGTCGATCACGGACACCACGAGCAGTCCGACCGCCGCGAGCACCACGACGGCGAGCACCTCGACGTCGGGGCCGGGGTACACCAGCAGCGCCGCCGCGACGGCGAGCGCCACGAGTGCCAGTCGACGGGTCGGCAGGTAGGGCACGGGGTCAGCGGGGCGCCGGTACCGACGCGAGCAGTCCGTCGAGCACGCCGTCGGCGGTGGTCCCCTCGAGCTCGAGTTCGGGGCGGATCACCAGCCGGTGGCGCAGGGTCGGTTTGGCCACGGCCTTCACCTCGTCCGGCGTGACGTAGGCGCGCCCCGACAGCCAGGCCCAGGCCTTTGCCGCGTGCAGCATCGCCGCCGCACCACGTGGCGACACGCCGACCTCGACGGCGGCGAGTTCACGGGTGGCTCGACACAGCGCCACCACGTACTGCTGGACCGTGGGTGCCACCTCGACGGCATCGACCTCGCGGCGACCGGCGATCAGGTCGGCGGCCGTGGCCACCGGTCGGACCCCAGCGGCCTCGATGTCGTGCGGGTCCAGCCCGCGGTGGTGACGATCGAGGATGGCGACCTCCTGATCGAATGACGGGTATCCCACGAGCAGCTTGAACAGGAAGCGGTCGAGCTGCGCCTCCGGGAGCGGGTAGGTGCCCTCCTGCTCCACCGGGTTCTGCGTCGCCACCACGACGAACGGGTCCGCGAGCGGCCGAGCGGCGCCCTCGACCGTCACCTGTCGCTCCTCCATGGCCTCGAGGAGCGCCGACTGGGTCTTGGGTGGTGTGCGGTTGATCTCATCGGCGAGGAACAGGTTCGTGAAGATCGGGCCCTCGCGGAACCGCATGCCGAAGTCGGTGCCCGGGTCGAGCACCAGCTGGCCGGTCACGTCGGACGGCATGAGGTCCGGGGTGAACTGCACCCGCTTGAAGTCCAGATCGAGTGACCGTGCGAGCGCCTTCACGATGAGCGTCTTGGCGACGCCGGGAACGCCCTCGAGCAGCACGTGCCCGCGGACCAACAACGCGGTGATCAGACCGGAGAGCACGCCCTCCTGTCCCACGACGACCTTGCCGATCTCCTCGCGCACGGCGAGCACCGCGGCGCGCGGCCCGTCGACCGGGACCGTCGACGGCGCGACCCCGGGCGGGGCGGGCGCCGGTGGCACGGTCGGCGGCGGGGCACTCGGCGTCGGAACGCCGGACGGCGTCGGCGGCGTGTCACCGGGGTAGTCGGTCATGGCGGACCTCCTCGTGGAGTTGGTCGATGGAACGAATCAGGCGGACGAGATCATCCGATGTGGACACCGGGGAGCGGTACAGCGTGTCGGCGACATCATCGACCGACCGTCCCGTCCGTGCGGCAACCCAGCTGCACAACGTGGCCGGGTCGGCCGCCGGGCCGAGCGCCGCGGCGACTCCGAGCTCACGACTCGCCTCGGACCGGATCACCTCGGCGGCCCGGTCCGGGCTCCCCTTCCGACGCAGGAGATCACCGACCGCCGCGGTCAGCTCGGAGCCGGCGACCGCCACGGGCACCCGCTCGCGCACGGGGCGGCCGAGCCGCCGCGCCCGCGACCACGCGTACAGCACGAACGCCAGCACCGAGACACCGAGCGCGAGTTGCACGCCGGTCGGGAGGAGGCGGAGTGGATTGCTGGTTCCGTTGCCACCGTCGCCGACCGCTCCCGGACTGGGTTCGGCGCGCACGAAGGTGACCCGCACACCGTCGGTTGCGCCGTCGGG
>CAJBIS010000427.1 GCA_903953195.1 uncultured Actinomycetes bacterium | reverse complement strand
GTTGAATCCGTTCCCGGCGAGGTCGTCGCCGGGTGTGCGATCAGCTGGTGGTCGTGCCGTTGTCCCAGACTCGGAACAGCAGACCGTTCGCACCGTTGGCACCGGCAGGTCCGGTATTGCCGGTCCCGGCGAAGGCGCCATCGGCACCGCTGTTGCAGCCGCCAATGTTGGCGCAGTTGCCGCGGGCACCGCCGCCGCCACCGCTGGCCCCGGCCGCCGAGGCGCCACCGAGACCACCCTGGGCCGGGATGGCCGGACGGTAGTTGTTGCTGCCCGTGATGGTCAGCGTGCCGGTTCCGACGTGGAGGATGGCGATCGAGTGGCCGCCAGCGCCGCCACCGGCACCGCCGCCACCGCCACCGGCACCGCCACCGCCGCCACCGCCGCCGCCACCGGCCTCGCAGCAGGACTTGCCGCCGCCATTGCCGCCGGTGCCGCCGTTACCGCCGCGTGCGCCGTCCTGGCCCCTGCCGCCGGCGCCGCCAGCGGACGAGGTCACGATGGAGGAGTTCACGACTGCGGTCGCACCGATGGCGTAGATGCCGAAGGAGCCGCCGCCCGACGTGCCACCGACCGCACCGGCAGAACCGCCGTTGCCGCCGGCGCCGCCGCCACCGCCACCACCGCCGGAGGCGCTGGCGGACTTGCCGCCACCACCACCGCCGCCGCCGCTACCGGCCTGGCCGCCGGTGCCAGCGGCACCGGACGTCGGGGTGTAGACGTCGCTCGAGATGTTGGGGAGGGTCGCCGAGAGCGTGCCGAACCCGGCCGCACCCGCACCACCGGCTGCACCGGCGCCACCAGCTCCACCGCCGCCGGCGTCACCGCCGCAGCCGAAGAGCGAGCCGCAGCCACCGCCGCCGCCACCACCGGCCGCCGGACCGGCACCGCTGCCGCCGCCGTCGCCGCTACCGCTGTAGCTGCCACCGCGACCGCCGCCGCCACCGTTGTAGGTCGTGCAGCCACCGCCGCCACCGCCACCACCGGGGCTCGACGGACCGGAGGCGTTGCCGCCGCCACCGCCGTTGCAGCCACCTGCGGCCTGACCGGCGCCAGCCGGAGCGCTCGTGCCGGCGACGCCGGGCTGAGCGGTGACCTCGGAGAGCGTCACGTTGACGACTGAGGCGCCCAGGGCACGCACGCCGTAGGCGCTGCTGCCGGCGCCGACCGGGGTGCCGCTGTTGATGCCGGCGTTCACGATGGTCACCGTCGAGGCGCCGGTGACGAGCACGCCGGTGGCCTGCGGGCCGACGCCGCCGCTGATCAGCGTGCGGGGGTTGTCGTTGTTGCCGATCGCCACACCCTGAGCGCCACCGGACACCGAGATGCCGACGGCGTTGCCCGAGGTGCGGGTCGCACCCTGAGCCGTCACGCCGCTGATCTTGGAGTTGTTGGTGCCGTTGATCGTGACGGCCGGGCTGGTGCCGGTGCCGTTGATCGTCGTGATGTCGTTCGGGCCGAAGTCACTGAAGTCCTGCAGGTAGCCGCCGGTGATCTCCATGTCGGAGGCCACGTTGACGGTGCCCGCGTAGGAGCCGCCGGCGACCCGGATGAAGTGGATGCCGTTGGCGACCGCGTTGGTCTGGGCCTCGATGATGGTCGAGCAGGGGTTGAGCTTCGGGCCGCAGTCGGCGCCGGTCGAGCCGGTCGGCCGGACGTAGAACTTCGGGTTCGGGTCCTGGTTGACCGTGATGCCGATGCCCGGCGAGGTGGAGGTGCCCGCCGAGTTCGTCATGGTCAGCTTCGCCGTGTACGAACCCACCGAGGTGTAGGTGTGCGAGGCCGACGGACCGCTGGCCGTCGGCGAGCCGTCGCCGAAGTCCCAGGTGTAGGTGAGGCCGGTTCCCGAGCCGAGCACGGAACCCGACGAGTCGAAGTTCACGGAGAGTGGTGCATCGCCCACGGTCGGTGTGGCCCCGGCGACCGCAACCGGAAGCCCCGGATTGATCGTCGTGGTCGTCGTTGTGGTGGTGCTGCCCGGAGTGGGCATTGGCGCACATGCCGTGAAGAGCAGGGCTGCGGCTCCCAGAACCGCAATCGCTGCCGGCCCGAACACTCGACGCATCGTCATGGTGAATCCCCCCTGTTGTCCCAGTGAGGACAACGATGAAACATGCTTACCGTTCACTGAACCACATGTCAATGGCGACACAGGGTGGGAATGTTGCTATGGTCACGTCCAAGTGTGAACGAGGTTCGGGAACACTGGGTAGGGGGATTACCGTGCGAACCGCTCCAGGTCGTCTGTCACGTAGCGCACGAGCCGCAGTGCTCGTCGTCGCGTTCGCCATGGTCGGCGGTGTCGCCGCGTCGTGTGCCGCTCCGGCACCGTCCGGTGGGACATCGCAGCAGAAGTTCTGTCAGTTCTGGGACAAGGTGGCCGAGGAGCCGCCGGCGCCCACGAACGCGGTGCTCGTCAAGGACGACGTGGTGGCGCTCGCTGACTCCACCACGGTCACCGGCTCCTCGTGCACCGACCCGAGCGCGAAGGTGAACCTCGACGGCGCCGTCGTCGCAGAGGGCACCGAGATCCCCTCGGAGCAGAACAACCCGTCGTCCGAGCCCGTCGCCGCAGTGACCGGCGCCGAGATCAGCGCCGACGCACCGGTCCTCGACAATGTGCAGCTCAAGGTGCTGTCGGCCGAGATCGGCGCGAACGGCATCACGGTCCGGGGCAACGTCGCCGTGCGACTGTCGGGTGTCACGTCGACCATCGGGTTCACCGGCACGCTCCAGAACCTCGACAACTGGTCGGTCAACCTCTCGTCGACCGGTCTCACCATCCCGGGCATCACCACCTCCCCCGTGGTGTTCAACGGCACGCTCCGCTCGGTCAACGGTGTCCCGTCGCTCTCGCTGACCGCTCAGGCCAGCGCCGTCAAGATCGGTGACATCTCGATCACCGGCGCGAGCCTCAACTTCCAGGCGTCGCCGGCGACCGGTGTGTCCGCCAACGTGGCGGGCAACATCAAGGTCGGGCCGAGCACGGCCAGCGGCTCCGTCGCCGTCGTGTTCGACAAGGCGGGTGCGCTCGTCTCCGCCAAGGCCAACATCGCCGCCCACCTGGTCGGCTCGCAGGCCGGTGGCAAGAAGATCGACCTGACCGGCACGGTCAACCTCGACGGCAACGCCAACGAGACGGCCATCTCCTTCACCGGCAGCGGCATCCTCGGCGACCTGGTCATCAATCAGGCCAACGGCTCACTCACCCTGGCGGCCAACAAGGCCACGTTCGTCGGCTACCTCGACGTCGCCCAGGGCCCGAACAGTGTCCGCTTCGACGGTTCGATCATCTGGGACGGCATCACTGCCTACACACCGTTCCTCACGCTCTCCGGCAGCGGCGAGTACTCGGGCACGCTCGATGACGGCACGAGTGTCGCCGTCTCCGGTTCGGTCGAGACCACCGTCGTCGGCGGCCAGCTCAATGCGGTCGTCACCGGCGACATCAAGATCGGCAACCTGAAGGCGAACGGCACGGCGACGGTCAACGTCGACGGCGCCACCACCACCCTCGACCTGAACGCCAATCTGGTCGGTGCCGGCTACGCGGCTCGCATCGAGGGCGCGGTCCAGATCACCGACGGTCGGGCTGAGCTCGTGCAGCTCGACGCCACGGTCGACGGTCAGGTGCAGCTCGGCGACGCCACGCTGACGGGTGCCACTCTCAGTCTGCGCAGCACCTACGGCAGCCCGATCCAGGCGAGCTTCACCGGCGGCGTCGAGGTCGGCAACCGCGCCAGCCTCTACGGCTCGGTCAACGCCAGCATCGGCCCGAACGGCACGCTGATCAGCCTGACCGGCAACCTGAACGGCTCGCTGCTCCTCGACGACTGGGGCATCACCGAGTTCACCGGTTCGGTCGTGGTCAGCCCCGAGCAGGTCGCACTCTCCGGCGCCGGCAACGTGCGCCTCACGAGCTTCCCGCTCGGCGTGACCTTCAAGGGCACGTTCACCTCGTCCCGCCTGAACCCGAGCTGGTCGCTGAGCGGCTCCGGCAAGCTGCAGATCATCGGTCTCCAGATCGCCTCGGCCCGACTCACCCTCTCGCAGGGCGTCGGCATGAAGGCGACCCGCGCCGGCTTCTACTTCTCGATCATCGGGATCCCGGTGTACTTCGAGGCCGACTTCTACATGAAGCCGACCGGCGGCTGCTCCAAGGTGGACATCACCGGCGGCAGCTTCCTGGCCCGACCGATCCTGGCGCTCGCGCTGCCGGGCGTGGTCGGTTGCCCGGTCAACGCCTGACCCGCTGATCGGCCGCCAGGCCGATCGGTGAACTGAACGAACGGCGACTCGCCCGCAGGCCCAGCCTGCGGGCGAGCGTCGTTGTACGGGGGGTTCGCCGCGCGCGGTGACGGCGGTTGGCTGCTCGCAGTGCCGGCAGGTTCGCTTCGCGCTGTGCGGTGGGTTCGCTGCGAGCCGTGTCGCTGGTTCGCTGGGCTCAGGGACGGACGGCGTTCGGCAGCACCGGTCGGCATCCGGCCGCCGGCGTGTCGCTGCCCTCGAACTCCGCGAGGACCGCTCCGGCACCGGGCTCGAGCCGGGTGATCGGGACGACGCCCGTCGTGGGAGGTGTGGTCGGCAGGTGCGTCGTGTCGACCGACGGCAGCGCCCGGAGCGATGACCAGAGACCCGGCGCGTCGGTCGGGGACAGGCGATCGTCGACGGCGAGTGCACCGGTGACCGCCCACGCCAGCTGCTGTGCTGCAACCGGATGGAGGGGGCTGGGGTCGATCCGTCGGCCGAGCTCGCGCAGCACGTCGGCACCCTTCGACGACCGGTCGCCCGCAGCTGCTGTGTCAGCCTTCCAGGTGCCATCGGGCTGCAGCACCTCGAGTTTGCGGGCGGCCACGTACGCCAGCACGTCGTCGCCGTTCAACAGGTGCGTTCCGGCGTCGAGCTGGAACTTCGTGTAGGTGTCGCGGATCGACCGGTCGAGGGTCACCTCGATGCCGCCGACCGAGTCGACGATGGAGCGCAGTCCGGGGAAGCGGACCTCGACCACGTGGTCGACGCCCAGGCCGAGCGATCGGCACAGTGCCTCGGTGGTACCCGACGGACCGTCGAGCAGGGTGGTGGTGAGGCGCACTGGTGCGCCCTTCTCGCCGACGACGAGCAGGTCGCGGGGGATCTCGAGCAGTCGGACGGTGCCGTCGTCATCGGTGCGCAGCGCCAGGACGACGTCGGCCCGTTCGCCGGGATTGGCGGCCTCGCTGCCGTAGCGGAGGTCATCACCGCCGCCCTGGTCGGTCGATCGGGCATCGGTGCCGATCAACAGGACCGTCGATCCACCCGGTGCCGAGCCCGGCAGTGTGGCGCTGACACGCGAGGGCCGACGCCACAGGGCGATGCCGTCGGCGGTGACCGCCACGACCAGTGCTGCCGCCACCGCCGCTCCGCCGACGGCCCAGCGGCGGCCCCGCCGTCGGGGCGGACGAGGCGCGTCGTCGGTGGTCACGTGTCGTGGACCACCGGCCGGATCAGTTGACGGTGAAGTCGACCGGGTCGAACACATCCGACCCCAGGTACGTGTCGCACGACGAGGTCACCGAGTAGGTGCCTGCGGCCGCGTCCGCCGGAACGGTGAGGGTCAGCGCCACCCGGGCCTGGTTGACGTCGGTGTTCTCGAACGTCACGGTGTCCAGCACATTGCTGTTGCTGTCGACGAGCGACGCCATGGCGGCGGCGCCGGCGACCCAGCCGTCGAGCGGGGCGCACGGGACCGAGACGTCGATGGTCGAGCCGGCGGCCCCGGACTCCGGTGAGATCGAGGTGGTCACCCGGGTCACCTTCACGGTTCGGGTGGTCGAGCCGATCGAGCCGTCGTCATCGGTGACGAACAGTGTCGCGGTGTAGGTGCCGATGGCGGTGTAGGTGTGCTCGGTGGTGACGCCGTTCGCCGAGGTGCCGTCGCCGAAGGTCCACGCGTAGTCGACGATGGTGCCGTCCGAGTCGCTCGACGCGCCGGCGTCGAAGCTGACGGCGAGCGGGAACTCGCCCTTGGGCGGAGTCGCCGTGAACGAGGCGACCGGCACCTGGTTCACCGGAACGGTCGTCGTCGTGGTCGACGTCGTGGTGGTGGTGCTCGTCGTGGTCGAGGTCGTGGTGCTCGTGGTCTCCGGCGAACTGGTCGTCGTCGTGGTCGACGTCGACGAGGTCGGCCCCGGTGCGGGCATCGTGCAGGCGCCGGCGACCAGCGCCACCGCTCCTGCCAGCGTCCAACGGAGTGCGTGCTTCGACATGTTCGTCCCCCAGATCACGTTCATCCGGATCGCCCGACCGGATGTTGCGGACCCTAGCCCTGCGCCGCATGGCGTGCGTCGGGGAACGCGGAGCGTGACCAGAGTGGGGGAACTAGGCGTTCACGACTCCGGTGAGTGGTTCCACGGGTCGTCCGAGGATCTGTGCCGGGTCGACGCCGAGCCAGCCCACGAGCGTCGCCAGGTAGCGGTCGAACTCGATCGGTGAGGCCAGGTTTCCGTCCTGGTCGAGTCGGTCGAGGCTCGGCGTCTCGCCGTGCAGCCCGGGAACGGTCGGCCCCATGAGCAGGGAGCACGAGGACGTGCCGTGGTCCAGTCCGCCGTTCGCCTCGAGTGGGCGGCGACCGAACTCGGACGTCGTGGCGATCAGCACGCGGTCGCTGAGGCCGCTGGCGGCGAGTTCGGCCCGGAACGCCGCGAGCCCGGGCACCAGCGCGGCCAACGACCGCTCGTGACTCTCGAGGTGCATGCTGTGCGAGTCGAACGCCGAGGGCGTACCGAGCACGTGGATCACCCGCACACCCAGGTCGGCGCGGATGATCGCCAGTGCGGTGCGCAGCTTCTCGGCGAACGACGCCGCGATCGGATCGGCCTCGGCCGCCAACGGCGGGAGCTCGGGGGTGCGGCGCAGGAAGTCGTCGAGCCCGAGCGCCTGTTGGATCGACGCGTTGGTCGGCGCCGGACCGCTGGTGTCCGCGGCCCCGAAGCGCTGGAGCGCGGAGCCGAGCGGTGCGAGCGCAGCGGGCGTGACGCCCCCCGGCGGCTGCAGCAGTTGTTGATCGGGGAGCCCGACGGTCGTGGCGGACCGCGAGGCCAGCATCGGTGAGGGGAGGAGCTCGATTGAGACCCCGGTGACCTGACCGGGCTCGCCCAGCGTGTCGCACACGAGTCCGAGCACACCGGTGTTCGCCGGGTCGGATGAACCCGGCGTGCCGCGGTGCCAGCGGGCCGCCATGTCGAAGTGCGACAACGTTCCTGATCGGTCGCCGATCCCGTCGACGACGGTGAGTCCACCGGCGAGCAGGGGCTGGAGTTGGGCGTTGAGCGCGAACCCGTCGGTGAACGGCACGAGGCGATCGTCGGGGATCGCGACGGTCGGACGCAGGTCGTGGTAGCGGCCCGAGTCCGCCGGCACGAGCGTCGAGAGTCCGTCGTTGCCACCCACGAGTTCGACCACGACCAGGACACGGCGTGGGTCGACGCCGGCACGCACGGCTGGTGCCACGGGCGCCGCTGCGGTTCGTCCACCGTCGGTGGAACCCGTCGAGCACGCCGCGGCGATGCCGAGCGAGCCCAGACCCAGTCCGGCGAGGACCTGTCGGCGAGAGGGGAGGCGGTCGTGGCCGGTCATCGGAGCGACGCCTCCGGGCTCAGCAACGCGGCCGCGAGCAGCGCCGTGCCGCGGGCGCGCGCGTCGACGGCCGGATCGGCGGCGAGTTGCGCGTCGAGCTCGGTGAGCGTCGATCGGGTGGCATCGCCCGCGTCGACGATCGAGCATCGTTCGAGCGCCATCTCGGCGGGCGCGGCCGACGACGCCACCACGTCGGCAGCCG
>CAJBIS010000426.1 GCA_903953195.1 uncultured Actinomycetes bacterium | reverse complement strand
TCCGACCCGGGTCGACCGGTGCACCCCCGAGATGGGCGTGTCGTCGCCGAGCTCGGCGACGAGCGTGCGGGCGTGCACCGACACCGGCGCGTACGGGTCGTCGTTGATCTCGGAGCCCTCGACGATCGGCATCCACTCGTCGAGCAGATCGGTGAGACTCCGGATCATCCGGGTCTTCGCCTGGCCGCGCTCGCCCAGGAAGATCACGTCGTGACCCGCCAGCAGCGCATTCTCGAGCTGCGGGAACACGGTGTCCTCGTAGCCGAGGACCGCCGGGAACAGCGGCTCGCCGGCGCGGATCCGGGCCGCGGCGTTGCGGCGGATCTCGTCCTTGACCGTCGACGACGCCCAGCCGGACGACCTCAGTTCCCCGAGGGTTCGGGGCAGATCGGAGGGTTGCTCGACAGTCAGCTCGGCCATGCGGGCGAGGCTACCCGTGCGCGGCTCGTGCTGAGCCCCGGGGGTGACCACACCTCGGCGCGGGGTCGAACCGGCTGACGCATCGGTCGGCCGAGCGGCTTGGAGAGCGGGCGGTTGGGGGTGCGGGTGCGCTGCACGGGTCGGTCCTCCACGGGTTCACAGGACGGCCGAATGTCGGCCTCCGCCGGACCGTACGAATTCACGACGACGATGTGAAGGGCCCCGGGCTCGTGTTCACAGTGGGTTCACGGTGCAGTGATCGGTGCGGAACACAACGGCCCGCCACTCGCCCTCGGCGTGCTCCGACACGGGAGGGAGGCCGACCGCGACGACGGCCCGCTCGACCTGATCGGCCAGCAGTCCGCTCACGATGACCGTGGCCGACCCACCTGCGAGAAGCACCAGATCGGCGCCGAACTCCTCGACGAGCGGAAGCAGCAGGTTGGCGACGACGACGTCGTGGGCCGGGTGGTCGCCTGCGTCGACGCGTGACGCGAGTCGCGGCACGGTCGCGTCGACGACCGAGACGATCGAGTCGACGCCGTTGCGGGTCGCGTTCCGTTCGGTGGCCCGACGCGCCGCCGGGTCGACGTCGAGCGCGTCGACCGCTGATGCGCCCGCGAACGCTGCGGCGATCGCGAGCACGCCGCTGCCGCAGCCGACGTCGACGACGCGATCACCCGGCCGGACGAGCTCCCCCACCAACGCGGCGCACAGGCGCGTGGTCGCGTGGCTCCCCGACCCGAACGCGTCCTCGGGGTCGAGGAGGATCTCGACCAGGTCCGCTCGGCCGGGATCCTCCGCGGTCACACCCTCATCGTCGGTTGCGCCCGCGTCGGTTGCATCGGCGTCGGTTGCGTCGGCGTCGAGCCAGGCCGGACGCAACAGGAATCGGCCGGCACGGACCGACCGTGCGTGGGCGCGCCACCCGTCGAACCACGCCCGATCCGGCTCGAGCACCCGATGAGGTCGACCCACTGCCGCCAGCGACGCGGCCTCGAGGTCGGCCACCAGATCGATCGTGGTCGAACCGTCGACGGGCAGCTCGCTCACCGCCGAGGCGCCCAGCACCAGCAGTTCGTCGGCCACCAACTCCACGTCGGCCGGCTCGACCCGAACCGCCACCACGAGACGCTCCACGCCGCCCGACCCTACGAGGTCGCGCTCCGGGCCAGCCTCCGGCGCACCGAGGCCGCCCACTCAGCGGGGCCGAGAGTTGGGAGGGCCTCTCGCGAACGCTGTAGTTTGCAGTCCGGACCGCCGTTCGGACGGTTCCGCAGAGTGCACGAACGGAGGTCCCGGGCATGACCCAGGCCATGGAACGTCAGGGTGCTGATGCGCCGGTGGTCCAGCCCACCCATCGCAGCGGCCGCCCCTGGCCGGTGGAGTTCTTCTCCACGGCGATCGGCAAGAAGTGGGTCATGGCCGTCACCGGTCTGGGCCTCATGGGGTTCGTCTTCGCCCACATGGTGGGCAACCTCAAGATGTTCCTCGGCCCCGAGGAGTTCGACGCCTATGCGGAGGCCCTGAAGACCCTGCTCTATCCGATCATCCCCGAGACCGGTGTCCTGTGGATCTTCCGGTTCGGTCTGATCGTGATGTTCGGGCTCCACATCACCTCGGCCTACCAGCTGACCCGGATGAACCACCGGGCCCGACCGGTCAAGTACCAGTCGCCCCGCGACTACATCGCTGCGAACTTCGCCGCCCGGACCATGCGGTGGACCGGGATCATCGTCGGCCTCTACCTGCTGTTCCACCTCGCCGACATGACGTGGGGCCTGCTCGACCCGGAGTTCGTCAAGGGCGCGGCGTACAACAACCTGGTCACCAGCCTGAAGCGCCCGCCCGTCGCGGCGATCTACATCGCCGCCAACCTGGCGCTCGGCATCCACCTGTTCCACGGTGGCTGGTCGATGTTCCAGAGCCTCGGCCTGAACAGCCCCCGCTACAACAACGCCCGCAAGGCGTTCGCCGCCGGCTTCGCCATCGTGGTGGCCGGCATGAACTGTTTCTTCCCGATCGCGGTGCTGACCGGCATCGTGTCCAACTGAGCGAGGAGCACCACCCATGGCACTGACCCTCGACGCCAAGATCCCACCCGGCCCACTGGCCGACAAGTGGGACACGCACAAATTCGACCTGAAGCTGATCGGCCCGAACAACCGTCGCAAGTTCACGGTGATCGTGGTCGGCACCGGTCTGGCCGGGGCCTCGGCCGCCGCCAGCCTCGGCGAGCAGGGCTACAACGTGAAGGTCTTCACGTACCACGACTCACCGCGTCGGGCGCACTCGATCGCGGCGCAGGGCGGCATCAACGCCGCGAAGAACTACCGCAACGACGGCGACAGCGTCTACCGACTCTTCTACGACACCATCAAGGGCGGCGACTACCGCGCCCGCGAGGGCAACGTCTACCGCCTGGCGCAGGTGTCGGGGAACATCATCGACCAGTG
Source organism: uncultured Actinomycetes bacterium (assembly GCA_903953195.1). GTDB lineage: Bacteria > Actinomycetota > Acidimicrobiia > Acidimicrobiales > Microtrichaceae > SXMI01. The sequence goes on along the minus strand of CAJBIS010000426.1, from coordinate 5,302 downwards.
CGCGGCGCAGGGCGTCCCGTTCGCCCGTGAGTACGGCGGCCTGCTCGACAACCGCTCGTTCGGCGGCGCACAGGTGTCCCGCACCTTCTACGCCCGGGGCCAGACCGGTCAGCAGCTGCTGCTCGGCGCCTACCAGGCACTGGCGCGGCAGATCCACCTGGGCACCGTCACCCTCTACAACCGCATGGAGATGCAGGACGTCGTCGTGCACGACGGTCGGGCGCAGGGCATCACCTGCCGCGACCTGCTGACCGGTGAGATCACGTCGTTCGCCGGCCACGCCGTGCTGTTGTGCACCGGCGGCTACGGCAACGTCTACTTCCTGTCGACGAACGCGAAGGCATGCAACGTGACCGCCACGTGGCGGGCACACAAGCGGGGTGCAGCGTTCGCCAACCCGTGCTTCACGCAGATCCACCCGACGTGCATCCCGCCGGCCGACGAGTTCCAGTCGAAGCTGACGCTGATGTCGGAGTCGCTGCGCAACGACGGCCGCATCTGGGTGCCCAAGGAGTTCGACGACAACCGGACCGCCGGCGACATCCCCGAGGACGCCCGCGACTACTACCTCGAGCGCAAGTACCCGGCGTTCGGCAACCTCGTCCCCCGCGACGTGGCGTCACGCAACTCCAAGACCGTCGTCGACGAGGGCCGCGGTGTCGGGCCGCTCAAGAACGGCGTCTACCTGGACTTCAGCGACGCCATCAACCGGTTCGGCGCCGAGACGATCAAGGCCCGCTACGGGAACCTGTTCGACATGTACGAGCGCATCACCGGCGAGGACCCGTACACCGAGCCGATGCGCATCTACCCCGCGACCCACTACACGATGGGTGGCCTGTGGGTGGACTACAACCTCATGACGACCATCCCCGGTCTGTTCGCACTCGGTGAGGCCAACTTCTCGGACCACGGCGCCAACCGTCTGGGCGCCTCGGCGCTCATGCAGGGGCTCGCCGACGGGTACTTCGTGGCGCCGTCGACGGTGCCGGGCTACCTGTCCGGGCTGCTCGGCACCTCGGTGATGGACACGAACGAGGCGGCCTTCACCGAGACCGCAGCGGCGTCGCAGTCGCGGATCGACGAACTCGTCGCCGTGAAGGGCACGCGCTCCCCCGACCACTACCACCGCGAGCTCGGCAAGCTCGTCTGGGACTACTGCGGGATGAGCCGCAACCGGGCGGGCCTCGAGAAGGCGCTCACCGAGATCCCTGCGCTGCGCGAGGAGTTCTGGTCCGACGTCCGGGTCCTCGGCGATCCGAACGGGTTCAACCAGTCGCTCGAGAAGGCGCTCCGCGTCGCCGACTTCATGGAGATGGCCGAGCTCAAGGCGGCCGATGCCCTGCAGCGCGAGGAGTCCTGCGGCGGCCACTTCCGCGAGGAGCACCAGACCGAGGAGGGCGAGGCCCAGCGCGACGACGACAACTTCGCCTTCGTCGCCGCCTGGGAGTACGGCGGCCCGAACATCAGCTCGGACTCGATCCTGCACAAGGAGCAGCTCGACTTCGAGAACGTCCAGCTGACGCAGCGCAGCTACAAGTGACCGACGGGTCGAGGAACGAACGACGCGCCACGCGACGCGACGAACAGAGGACACGCACGTGAGCAAGATGTTGAACCTGAACCTGAAGGTCTGGCGCCAGAGCGGCCCCGACGACTCCGGACACTTCGAGGAGTACACGACGACCGTCGCCGACGACGCGTCGTTCCTCGAGATGCTCGACTACGTCAACGAGCAGCTCATCGCCGACAACAAGGAACCGATCGCGTTCGACCACGACTGCCGTGAGGGCATCTGCGGCAGCTGCGGCCTGATGATCAACGGCCAGGCGCACGGTCCGCAGAAGGGCACCGCGACGTGCCAGCTGCACATGCGCAAGTTCGAGGACGGCGCCAACATCGTCATCGAACCGTGGCGTGCCGCGGCGTTCCCCATCATCAAGGACCTGGCCGTCAACCGTGCCGCGTTCGACCGGATCATCGAGTCCGGCGGCTACATCACCGTCAACACCGGCGCGGCCCAGGACGCCAACGAGATCCCCGTGCCGAAGGACGCCGCGGATGCGGCCATGGACGCTGCGGCGTGCATCGGCTGCGGCGCCTGTGTGGCGGCGTGCCCCAACTCGGCGGGCAACCTGTTCACCGCGGCGAAGATCCAGCACCTCAACCTGCTGCCGCAGGGTCAGGCCGAGCGGTTCCAGCGCACCGTGACCATGGTCGACACCATGGAGGAGTTCTTCGGTTCGTGCACGAACTACGGCGAGTGCCAGGAGGCGTGCCCGAAGGAGATCTCGATCGACTTCATCGCCATGATGAACCGGGACTACGTGAAGTCGATGCTGGTCAACCGCCGCCGGCTCGGCGAGCGCAAGATCGGCTGATCCGGCCGCTGCCGACACGGCCGCGCTGACGCGGCCCGCGCTCCCCCGGTACGCTCCGCGGCACTTCGCCCGTGCGACGGCGTCGCCCGGGACGCGGCCATCAGGAGGTCCGACCATGCCCCACTCGACACTCACCCGCCGCCTGCTGGCGACCGCCGCACTCGCCGGTGTCGCCGTGTTGCCCACCGCGTGTGGTGACGGCGACCTGAAGGACCTCGCCGGCAGCCTCAACAACGCCGGCGACTGCATCCAACTGATCACCCAGTTCGGCCAGTTCGGCGTCAACGTGCTGCGCGACGAACAGGGTCAGGCCGACGCACAGAAGAGCCTGGACGAACTCAAGGCCAAGGCACCGGCCGAAGTCCAGGACGACATCGACGTGCTCAACACCAAGATCGTCGAGCTGCGCGACGCCCCCGACGAGGCGGCCCGCCAGGCGATCGTCGACTCGCCCGAGTTCTCAGCGGCGACCGACGCGATCACGGAGTACATCAAGCAGACCTGCGAGCAGCAGTGACCGACGACGCCGTCGAGCTGCCGCCGCTGACGCTGCTCGGCAGGACCGTCGCCGCCGGCGAGGCGACGGGACTCGAATTCTTCGAGGTCGACCGACCGGTCCGGGTCACGTTCACCACCGACGAACTCCAGGCACTGTGCCCGGCGGTGGCGCAGATCCAGCCCGACCTCTACGACGCCGAACTCAGCTACACCGCGGTGACGCATGCCGTGGAGTCGAAGTCGCTGAAACTGTGGCTCGTCGGATTCCGGGACCGGCGGATCTTCGCCGAACACCTGGCCGTCGAACTCCACGACGCGCTCGCGGCGTACGAGCCGGCGGTGCGGGACGTGCGGGTTCGTCTGGTCCAGCACGCCCGGGGCGGCATCACGACCGTCGTCGAGCACCCGGCCGACTGAGTCCGCGACCGCTGCGCCCGAGGCGCTGCTGGGGGATTCATCCCGGGTCCGGGCAGGTAGTTCTGCCTCTGTGCAAACGGCCCTCCCATCCGTACCGTGAACACCAGATCAAGTTCGCGGGAACCGGCGGATCGGAGCAGTGCTCCGGTCCGTGACTGGGGGGAAACAGATCAGGGTGCGGTCAGCGGGGACCGCACCCTGATCCATTTTTCGGGTCCGATGCGATGGCCGCGGCAGGCCGTCCGGAGTGCGGCGATCAGGACGGCAGGCGTGCGCCGGTCGGCGGCTGGTTCCACTCGATCCAACCGCCGCCCGTGCGACCATCGGACGCCGTGACCCGGGCCATCGCCCGCGGGAACCGGGCCTCGCGACCGTCCGGGTGCACGAGCAGCACCGGCGAGAACGCCAGCGGCTCGAAGTCCAGATCCAGACCACACGAACCGATCCGGGTCCGTTCCGGAAGTCGGTCATCGGATTCGGTGACCGAGAGCGTCACCTGGTCGGACTCGACGAACTCGTGTGCATCCGGATCGAGGCGGTAGGCGACACCCCAGTCGTGGCCGGGGATCAGGCCGCCGACGCCGTGCCAACGGGTGCCGTCGTCGAGTCGGGCCGCGGTCCAGCTCCACTGGTTGGCCCACCAGTCCCGCGCCGCACCCCACGAGTGGTCACGTTGGCCCCACCCGTCGAAGCTGATGCGCTCGTCCCCCACCAGGATCTCACCCTCGAAGCGGCACGGGATCTCGTAGCGAGGGGTCACCGGCGGCCAGAGGTACGCGGCGCGGTCGGTGAGGAAGTCGAGTTCGAACCCGAACGGCACGCGGTCACCGCGGGCGTCCCCGTAGACGTCGCGCGGATCGTCGAGCTGCAGCGCGAACGCCTCGAGGTTGACCGACATGTGCTCGTTCGGCGTCTCGACGATGTGGTCGGCCCACAGTCCGTCGTGACGGATCTCGAGCGACCGGTCACTCGACGGCAGGGGCACCTCGTGGTCGATCACCGTGACGAGCGGACGGTCGGGGCCCACCAGACAGGCCCAGTACCAGACCCGGTTGAGGTTCGGGTACAGCCCGATGCGCAGGTAGCCACCGACCGACAGGTCCTCGGCGAAGAAGTCCAGGTAGTAGCTCTCGTTCCACAGTTCGGTGCCGTCGTGGACGTGGCGGAACTCGTCGGCCGGATCCGGGGTCATCGACGCGCGCTCGTCCACCACTGCAGTCTGCCCGAGACCGCCGGCACCTCAGCGGTACGGCGGGTAGTAGGTGTCCGGCGACTCGTCCGGGAGTTCGGTCGCGCTCATGTCCTGGCCGGCGGCGACCAGCAGGTCGTACACGGGCGGCTGGAGTTCCCTCGGAATCGACCAGTCGAGGTCATCGGCCACTCCGGCGGCCTCGGCGAACGGGACCAGGAACGTGAAGTACACCTCGGCGCCGCAGTCGACCATCTCGTTGGTCTCCATCCGGGCGATCCGTCGGTAGAGCGCTCGTTCGGCGGCGCGACACGCCGCGGCGATGGACGGCAGTTCGTCGAGCGGGACCGGCCGGAGCTCGCCGGGTGGCAGACCGTCCGTGGTGAACAGGCTGATGCCGACCAGGCGCTCGAGGTAGTCCTCGGGCGACGTCACGACGGTCCCGAAGTCGGTGATGCGGGCGTCGACGTCGTCGAGCACGAGGCCCGCGACGAGGTGGCGGTACGGCACGTCAGCGGCCACATCGGACCAGCCGAACCGGCTCGGACCGAGCTGGTAGAAGTCGCGCACGATCATCGTCCGACCCGCCGGTCCGAGACCGAGCGCACCCAGGTCGTACGGACCGGTGTCGCCGGAGCCGACACGCGTGTCGAAGTAGAGCAGGAAGAGGTAGCTGACGAGCGTCGCCAGGTCACGACGGATGTCGCCACGATTCGATGCATCGACCGGCGTCAGCGAGCCGGCCAGTCGAGCGATCACGTCGTCGCCGTAGACGCGGATGACACCATCGGCGTCGTCGGCCATGCGGGTGCCGTCG
>CAJBIS010000425.1 GCA_903953195.1 uncultured Actinomycetes bacterium | reverse complement strand
CGGATCGAACCCGTCGGATCGAACCCGTCAGGTCGTGCGTTCGAGTCGACCACCGAGCGCCGCGACGCCGAGGCCGACCACCGCGCTTCCGGCGAACACCACGGCCAGCGTCGGTCCGGTCGCGGCACCGAGACGGTCACCGGTGCTGACGACGACGCCACCGATCCCGGTGCCGAGCGCCATGCCGAGCACATCGGTGAGCTGCAACGACGACGACGCCACGCCCTCCCGGCCGGCCTCGGCCTCGGCGAGCGCGACCGAGGACAGCGGCGCGTACCCCAGACCGATGCCCAGTCCGGCGACGCACGACGCGATGACCCACAGCCACAGCGGCACGACGTCCAGCAACGACGGGATCATCAGCACCAGGCCGGCGACCAGCACGATGCCCGCCAGCCGGACCAGCCGGGCCGGCCCCCAGCTCGCCATCAACCGGGCCTGGGCCCAGGCCCCGGCCGTCCACGTGAACGACGCGCTCGCCAGCACGACCCCGGCGAACAACGTGCTCGCTCCCCGAACCGAGGTGACTGCGAGCGACAGGTAGGCGTTGGCGGCGAAGAACGAACAGGTGAGCACGCCGCGGATCAGTACCGCCGCCGGCAGACCGACCGCGGCCCGGAAGGTGCCCGTGGGAACGAGTGCCCGCAGCGCTGGCACGCCGAGCACCAGTCCTCCGACGACGAGCGGCACCGCCGTCCAGACGGAGTCCCCTCCCAGGCCACTGAGGAGCATGGCCGCGCCCACCACCAGCATCACCACACGTGCCAGCGGGGTGGGTTCGTGTCCGCCGGGACTCGATGACTCGAGGCCGCGCAGCGACACCGCTGCGAGCACGCCGGCCGCGATCGTGACCGGCACGAGGCCGAGGAAGACCCATCGCCAACCCACCGTGGTCGCCACCGCCGAGGCCAGCAGTGGAGCGACGAGCGACGGGACCACCCACGCCGTCGACATGATGGCGAACACCCTCGGCCGGTCGGCGACGTCGAACCCGCGCGCCACGCACACGTAGGCGACCGCCGGCACGACGCCGGCACCGACCCCCTGGAGGAACCGACCGGCGACGAGCACCGCCATCGACGGCGCGAGGCCACCGACGACGAGTCCCACCGTGAAGACGACCAACCCGACCAGCAACGGCCCGACGGGGTGGACCCGGTCGGCTGCTCGGCCGCCGACGACGATGCCGATCAGGTCACCGAGGAAGAAGGCCGAGAACGCCCAGCCGTAGAGCCAGATGTCACCCAGGTCCGACTCGACGAGCGGCATGACCGTCGAGATCGCCATCGCCTCGGTGGCGACCACCGTGATGAGGCTGACGATCCCGACGACGAGCAGCCGCCGGGCCGTGGGTGTCGATGAGCTGATCAGCCCAGGTTCTCGGCGACGAAGTCCCAGTTCACGAGGCTGTCGAGGAACGTCGTGATGTAGTTCGGCCGAGCGTTGCGGAAGTCGATGTAGTAGGCGTGCTCCCACACATCGATGGTGAGGAGTGCCTTGGCGCCGTGCTTCATCGGCAGGTCGGCGTTCGACGTCTTCATGATCTCGAGGCCCGATCCGTTGTCCACGAGCCACGCCCAGCCGCTGCCGAACTGTGTCGTCGCGGCCTCGGCGAACTTCGCCTTGAAGTCGTCGTACGAACCGAATGCCGAGTTGATGGCGTCGCCGACCGCACCCGACGGGGCACCGCCACCGCTGGGGCTCATCGAGTTCCAGTAGAAGGTGTGGTTCCACACCTGGGCCGAGTTGTTGAACAGGCCGCCGTCGGACTTCATGATCACGTCCTCGAGCGACGCGTTCTCGAACTCGGTGCCCTCGACCAGCTTGTTCAGGTTGGTCACGTAGGTCTGGTGGTGCTTCCCGTAGTGGTACTCGAGCGTCTCGGCCGAGATGTGCGGGGCGAGCGCATCCTGGGCATACGGGAGGGCGGGGAGTTCGAACGGCATGAGTGAACCTCTCTGGAGACGTGTGCGTGCCTGATGGCGTGCAGGAATCTAGTTGCCCGGTCCAACCCCGCTCGACCTCCCGGTGTTCCGCAGCCGCACGGCAGCGGCGTCACTAGCCTGCGAGGGTGTCCGCGCTCGATGCACTCACCTGGGTGGTGGCCGCCGTGCTGCTCGCCGCCGGTGTCTCGAAGCTGCTCGCGCCCGAGCCGGCGGCACGGGCCATCCGGGCACTCGTGCCGTCATCCGCCGTGGGGCCGGGGGCCGCCCGCGCACTCGGCGGGGTCGAGGCGGTCGTCGGACTGGCCGTGCTGGTGATCGGCGGTCGAGCGGCCGCGGTGGCGCTCGCCGCGGCCTATCTGGGCGTGACCGTCACCAGCGTCGCCGCCGTGCGCCGCGGGTTGCCGTCGTGCGGCTGTTTCGGGGAGCGATCCGCTCGACCCACGTGGCTGCACGTGGCGGTGAACGTGATGTCACTGGCGATCGCCGTCGCCGGCGTGGCGCAACCGCCACTGGGGGTCGGTGACGGCCTCCGTGGCGGCTCCGCGATCGGCGCGTTCACCACCTGTGCGCTGGTTGCGGCGGCGGCCGTCGGCGTGGTGGCGCTCGAGACCACCTGGTCCGGCACCGACTGACCGACCGGCGGACCCAGACCGAACGGCGAACTCAGAGCGGCGCCGACGAGGACGCCGGCGACGGATCCGGGCTGTCAGCGGTCACCGGAATGAACCGCACCGCCACTGCGGCGACGAGCACCGTCGCCAGGATGACGATCCACGTCCCCCGGTCGGGCATGTCGAGTTCGAAGAACGACGACAGCGCGGGCACCGTGAGCACCACCAGGACCGAGGCGGCCATGGCCGCGACCAGACCCCACCGCCACGGCGGCAGCGACCTCGTGAGGTGCAACAGGATCCCGAGCCCGACGCCGAGCAGCGTGATGGTCGTCGCGGAACGGGCCTCGATGATGGTGTCGGCATCGGGTCCGGAGATCGTCACGTAGTAGACGACGAGCGAAGCAATCGCCGCGACCACGCCGGCCGGTACGGCGAACCGCACGACCCGGCGGACGAACCCCGTGCGGGCACGACGGCTGTCGGGGGCGAGCGCGAGGACCAGGCCGGGAATCCCGACCGAGAGCGTGCGGACGAGGGTCAGGTGTCGGGGCAGGAACGGGTACAGCGAACCGGCCGCCGCGATGACCAGCGCGATGCACGCCGAGTAGACGGTGCCGTAGATGAACAGGTTGGCGGCGCGCTCGACGCTGTTGATGACCCGGCGGCCCTCGGCGAGCACCCCGGGCAGCACCGAGAACCGGTTGTCGAGGAGCACCAGCTGGGCCACGGCGCGGGTGGCGGCGGATCCGTCACCCATTGCGATCCCCATGTCGGCATCCTTGAGCGCCAGCACGTCGTTGACCCCGTCGCCCGTCATGGCGACGACCCGGCCCTCGGACTGCAGCGCACCGACCATGGCCCGTTTCTGTTGCGGTGTCACCCGGCCGAACACGGCGTGGTCCACGACGGTGCGGACCAACGCGTCGGGATCCTCGGGCAGGTCACGGGCGCTCATGTTGGCCTCGGCGTTGGGCACGCCGGCCCGACCCGCGACCGCGGCCACCGTGTCCGGGTGGTCACCCGAGATCACCTTGATGTCGATGCCCTGCGCCGCGAAGTACGCGAGCGTCTCGGGGGCGTCGGGCCGGATGTGGTCCTCGAGCAGGATGAGCGCCCTCGGCGTCAGATCCGCCGGGATCGCGTCACCGTCGAGCCCGGCGGCGGTCGCGAGCAGCACCACGCGTCGGCCGAGCACCGCCTGGGCCTCGACCGCGCTGATGACCGCGGCATCGCCGGGGGCCAGGATCTCGGGGCCACCGAGGAACACTGCGCCGTGGTCGCCGAACGCCGCCGCCGAGTACTTCCGTGCCGACGAGAACGGCACCGTCCCGGTGATCGGCCAGCTGGGCGGGTCCGGGTGCGCGACGCCGATCGCCCGGAGCGTCGCGTTCGGATCGGGGTCCGAGGCGGCAACGGCGGCGAGCAGGTCGTCCAGATCGGCGGCGGAACGTTCGGCGGCGGCACCGTCGGCACGACCGGCGAGCACATCGAGTCCGGCGTAGACGATCTCGCCGGTGGTGATCGTCCCGGTCTTGTCCAGGCAGAGCGTGTCGACGCGCGCCAGCAACTCCACCGACGCGAGCTCCCGGAGCAGTGCGTTGTTGCGGGACAGCTTCACGACGCCCGCCATGAACGCGACGCTCGTGAGCAGCACGAGTCCGTCGGGCACCATGGCGACGCACGCGGCCACCACAGCCGTCAGCGCGTCACGCCAGTCCTGCGTCGCGAGCGACCGCCACAACAGGATCAGCGCGACCGGCGGGATCGCCAGCATCAGGAACTTGAGGATGCCGTTGACGCCGGTGCGCAGCTCGGAGTGCACCAGCGTGAACTTTCGGGCGTCCCCGGCGAGCTTCGATGCGTACGACTCGCCACCGATGCGCTCGGCCCGGTACCGACCGGAACCAGCCGCCACGAAGCTTCCGGAGAGCACCTCGTCGCCGGGACGCTTGCGGACGGGGTCGATCTCACCGGTGAGCAGCGACTCGTTGAGCTCGAGCCCGGTGTCGTCGACGACCGATCCGTCCACGACGACCTGACCACCCGGGGCGAGCACCATGAGGTCGTCGGCGACGACCTCCTCGACGGCCAGGTCCTGCTCGGTGCCGTCGCGCACCACGAAGGCGCGCGGGGTGTTGAGCACGGCCAGCCGGTCGAGCGCGGCGCGGGCCCGGATCTCCTGGACGGTCCCGATCACCGAATTGGCCACGATCACCCCGACGAACAGGGCGTCGGGTCCGAACCCGTTCGCGATGACGACGACCACGAACAGGACGCCGACGATGGCGTTGACGGGCGTGAGGAGGTTCGCTCGGAGGATCTGGCCGGTGGTCCGGGTCGGCGCGTGCGGCACATGGTTCGTCCGACCGTCGGCGACCCGGGCCGCGACCTGTGCGGATGTCAGACCGACGGTGGCCCAGTCCGCGCCTAGTTCCTCGGCGCCCGTCCCCTCCTCGATCGATGTCACGGTCCCGAACCGTACCGCCTCGACCGAAGCCGCCATCGCTCCGAGCGCCCTCGTGCGGTGGCGGCACCCGCAGCGATCGCAGCCGAGATCGGGTTCCGGCGTAGCTTGTGAGCATGCTGTCCCAACGCCGAGGCGAGACCCACCGATCCGGACGCGTCGGGTGGCTCCGGGCGCTCGTGCTCGGCGCCAACGACGGCATCCTCTCGACCGGCGCCCTGCTGCTCGGCGTCGCCGGCGCGGGAGCCGACCGGTCGCAGCTGTTGACGGTCGGCGTCGCCGGCCTCACCGCGGGCGCGCTGTCGATGGGGATCGGCGAGTTCGTGTCGGTGAGTTCGCAGCGTGACACCGAGCTCGCGGACCGGGCGATGGAGGAACGGGAACTCGAGGAGGACCCCGAGGCCGAGCTCGCCGAGCTGCGGAACATCTACATCGATCGCGGTCTGCCTCGCGAGCTCGCGCAGCAGGTCGCGGAGAGTCTGAGCGAGAGCGACCCCCTCGGCGCGCACCTGCGCGATGAACTGGGTCTCACCGAGGAGATGGCGGCGCGCCCGTGGCAGGCGGCGTGGTCATCGATGGCGAGCTTCGCCGTCGGCGCGCTCATCCCGCTCCTGACCGCCGCGCTGATGCCGGCGTCGATCCGGGCCGTCGCCATCACGGTGGCCACATGCGTCGCCATGATCGCTCTCGGGGCGATCGGCGGCGGACTCGGTGGTGCCAGCCGTGTGCGTGGTGCGGTCCGGGTGGGCGTCGGTGGTGGCGCGGCGCTGGCGCTCACCTACCTGATCGGCAGTGCCTTCGGCACGGCCATCGGCTGACTCAGCAGCCGGTGCCGTTCCAGGCTGACCGCCAGCCGTTGTTGATCATCCACAACGCGGCGTCGTCCTGCACCCACCACGGTGCGTCCTTCGCACGGGCGTACTGACCGGCACCGACCTTGGGTGCGACGTTGCGCCAGGTCGAGTCGAGGAACTGGTACGCACCCGACGCCGTGCTGCGCGGATTCTGCGCGGTGTAGCCGTTCACGTGCGGGTACGGACCACGGTCCGACTCGTGTTGGCGGACGCAGACCAGGAACGAGTTCAACTGGTTGGAGCGTCGCGCCGCGTCGACGGCGCGGAAGAACGCCATCAGCTGATCGAAGTTGTGGCGATCGACCTCGTCCTGGGAGACACGTCCGTCGAGGTTGAAGTCGGGGATGCCGACCGGAGCCACCGGTTGACAGGCGGCCGCAGTGACGGTGAGGAGCACTGCAGCGGCGACGACCACGACGCGGATCGAACGGTTGGGAGCCGTGCGTTGAGCGGAGGCAGACATGCGGGGAAATCCTTCAGAATCTTGACAGCCGGGGTGCCCATGTGACGGGCGCGCGACAGTATTGCGGAAATCGCGAGCTTTCGTAACATCGAATCGCACGTTCGTGACACAGTTCACCCAGTTGCCACAGAACGACGGGGTTACCGCCGGTAGCCACATTCCGCTACAGTCACGTCAGCCACCCGCCATTCCGCCCTCAAGCCCACCCCTCCCTGACGCTGGACGGTCCCCATCTCTACCGAACGACTCCCCCACGGCCGGATCTCGAAGGTCTCCTCGATCCCCTTCTTCGCCGTCCACCTGCTTCCGTTCCTCGCCATCTTCACCGGTGTCACCTGGACCGCCGTGGTGTTGTGCCTCGTCACCTACTGGGGCCGGATGTTCTTCATCACCGCCGGCTACCACCGCTACTTCTCGCATCGCACCTACCGGACCAGCCGCGCCTTCCAGTTCGTGCTCGCGTTCGGGGGTGCGACAGCGGCCCAGAAGGGTCCGCTGTGGTGGGCCGGCCATCACCGGATCCATCACCGGTACACCGACACCGCCGAGGACCCGCACACACCGCTCAAGGGGTTCTGGTGGAGTCACGTCGGCTGGATCCTGTCGAAGGACACGAAGGACCAGCCCGCCTCCACCATGAAGGACTTCGCCGCGTTCCCCGAGATCCGGTTCATCTCGAAGCACGACTGGATCGCGCCCTGGACGCTCGCCATCGCGTGCTTCGTCATCGGCGGACTGCCCGGGCTCCTCATCGGATTCTTCCTCTCGACCGTGCTCCTGTGGCACTCGACGTTCATGATCAACTCACTGGCCCACGTGTTCGGATCCCGCCGGTTCGACACCGAGGACACCAGCCGCAACAACCCGGTGCTCGCCGTGCTCACCATGGGCGAGGGCTGGCACAACAACCACCACCGGCAGGCCCACGTCGCGCGGCAGGGCCTGAAGTGGTGGGAGATCGATCTGACCTGGTACGTGCTCGTGGCGCTCGAGAAGCTGCACATCATCTGGGGAGTGCGTCGTCCGCGACCCGACGGTCAGATCGTCGACGACCACGACATCGACCTGACCGATCCGGCCACGGTCGACGAGCGCACGACCACGCCCGCCTGAGGGGCCGACACGGCTGGCGCAGCGCACCGCGTCACGGCCCTCACCCTCTAGGGTGCACGCATGGGTTGTGGCTGTCTGATCGCTCTCGCCGCCTCGGCGTCGCCGAGACTCGCGCTGTTCCTCGTCTGGTTGTTCACCGACCGGATCCCCGCCGCCTTCGACGGCAACTGGTTGTTCCCGATCCTCGGGTTCTTCCTGCTCCCATGGACGACACTCGCGTGGGCGGTCGCGTGGGCGCCCCTCGGCGGCATCCAGGGATTCGGCTGGGTGCTGGTCGTGTTCGGGTTCCTCGTCGACATCTCGACCCACGCCGGAGCGGCCCAGTCCCGCCGGATGCAGGCCTCGGGTGCCAGCTGAATCCTCCGGCGCCCTCGCCGGTTCGGGGCGGTTCGCAGCGCACTGGGGGAAGTACCTCCAGACACCGTCGGATCAGGAGACGATCGCTCCCGTTCTGGGGCTGACGATCCTCGCGATCGTGCTCACGCCGGTCCTCGGCGACAAACCGTGGGGCCGCGTGATCCTGGCCTTTCTCGTCGGAATGTCAGCGCTCCTGGCACTGATCCGCACCGGTGCCCACGGAGCACTCCGCAAGACCGCCACGGTCGCCATCATCTTCGCGACGATCACGGCCGCCGGGGCACACACCGTCACCGCACCCGGTCGGAGCTCGGCGGCGCAGATCCTGGCGACGTCCCTCTTCACGCTGCTGTTGATCGTCACGCCGACCGTCGTGGTGCTGCGATTGCTGCTCCGACCGCGGGTCACGCTCGACACGCTCGCCGGGGCACTCACCGCCTACCTGCAGATCGGCATCTTCTTCGGCTCGCTCTACCGGCTCATGGACCTCGTCGGCTCGCAACCGTTCTTCGCCGGCGATCCCCCGGCGACCACCCAGACGTTTCAGTACTTCAGCTTCATCACGATGGCGACCGTCGGCTACGGCGACTACACCCCGGGCACGCCGGTCGGCCAGATGCTCGCGATGTGCGAGGGGATGTTCGGTCAGATCTTCCTCGTCACCGTGGTGGCCCTGACCGTGACCAATCTCGGCAAGGAACTGCCGCACCGACGAGGGCTGCACGACTCCACCGGCCCCGCCGACGCTGACGACGCCGACGGTCCCGCCGACGCTGACGACGAGACCTGACCCTCAGTGGGGACTCGTCCCCACTGGTCACGAACAGATCCGACCGGGAACATGAGAAGGTCGGAGAGGTTCCGGATGGTGAGGACCTGGGTTCGACCCGGCTCCCCGGGAGGGGAGGGGCTGGGTCGG
>CAJBIS010000424.1 GCA_903953195.1 uncultured Actinomycetes bacterium | reverse complement strand
GCCCGGCATCGAACGGTCCGGCGTCGGCGGACCGGCCGCTCGTCGTCCTCAGCACCGAACGACTCGTCGACGGACTCGAGATCGACGCCACCGATCGGACCGCGATCGTCCCGGCCGGTGTCCGGCTCTCGACGCTCAACGAGGCCGCCGGTCGGCACGGACTGTGGTTCCCCATCGACCTGGCGGCCGACCCGGCGATCGGCGGCATGGTGGCCACCAACACCGGCGGCGCCCGCATGCTCCGACACGGCGACGTCCGGCGCCGCACGCTCGGCGTCGAGGTCGTGCTCGCCGATGATGACGTCTCGGTCGTCGACACGCTGCGCACGTTCCGCAAGAACAACACCGGCATCGACCTGACCGGCACGTTCGTCGGTTCCTCGGGTCGGTTCGGCATCATCACGCGGGTCGCGGTCGATCTCGCCGTCGTGCCCGCCGAGACCACCTGCCTGCTCGCGCCCCTCCACCGTGCCGACGACGCCATCGCGCTCCTGCTCCACCTGGAGTCCGCGTTGGGCGAGACCCTCGCGGCCTACGAGGTGATGTCGGCAGCCGCCATCGATGCTGCCGCGGCGATCGGCCGCGGCAGTCCGTGTGGTTCGGCGCCGTTCACCGTGCTCGTCGAGGTCGCCGGTGCCGGCGCCACCGCCGACCTGCTCGAACGTGCTGTCGCCAGCTCACCGGTGCCACTCGACGACGCGGTCGTGCTCCCCGACGATCGGGCGTGGGCGGTGCGGCACGCGATCACCGACGGCCTGCGCACGCTGGGCACCGTCCTCGGTCACGATGTCGCCGTCCCGCGCCGCAACCTGCCGGCGTTCCGCCAACGAGTGGTCGACGAGGTCGCCGTGCGATGGCCGGACGCCGTGGTCGCCGACTTCGGGCACTGGGGCGACGGCGGCGTCCACTGCAACATCGTGCTGCCTCCGACCACCCCGCCAGTCGAGCTCGACGAGCTCCGGGCCGAGGTCCGCGACACCGTGTTCACCATCGCCGTCGACGGCTTCGGCGGCAGCTACAGCGCCGAGCACGGCATCGGTCCGGGCACGGCGACATGGTGGCGCCGACACACCGACCCGGCGCAACAACGGGCGATCGCCACGCTGGCGGCGACATGCGATCCGCTCGGCGTGCTCGGCCATCCCGGCCTGCCGTACTGAACATCAACCCGAGGGAGCCGACCCGAGGGAATCACGACGAGGGGGCGGCGCGCCGGTGCTCGTGGTGCGTCAGCGGGTGAAGCTCCAGGCCCGACGGATCATCGGGATCTGCATCGGCAACCGCAGCCACGCAGCCCACGCCGGGACGCCGACGTCCTGACCTCGGCTGGCATCGATCGCCATCTGGATGTTGGCCGGATACACGGCCACGATCGTCGCCGTCGCCAGCGCGCCACCGGCCCGCTTCGTACGCGGACTCGCGAGCAGCAGCCCCGATGCGATCTCGGCGACACCGGACCACACCACGGCGCCGCGCCGCCACGGGAACCAGTGCGGCACGATCTTCTCGAAGAAGCCCGGAGCGACGAAGTGCAGCACCCCGACCACGATCATCATCACCGCGAACCGGAGCCTGGAACGGTCGTGCACCGGGTCGGCGTCGATGTCCCGCACGGCCGCGCCCAGACGCTCGGCGGTGTTCGGGGCGTCGGTGCGGCTCATGACCGCACCGTACCGCCGGTGCCGCCGTCCCGGCGATCGGCCTCGTCGGTGTCGCCCCCGACGTGGTCGACCTGACCGGATCCGGGTTCGGTCACGTCGGTCGAACCGTCACGCGCCGCAATGGCGGCGGTCACGCCCCGGAACCGGCGTCGGATCTCGTCGGCGTCGGAGGGCACCGGGTGCGTGGAGAGACCGCTGGCCAACGTCGCCTCGGCCTGGTCACCGACCGCCTCGAGGTGGTCGGGCCGGACGGTGGTCGCCAACCGGGCGAGCGAGTCGAGCAGTCGGATGATGATCGCCGGGTTGTCGGCGCCGGCCTGTCGCAGCATGTCGTAGGACGCCCGCACCTGCCGGGCGAACGGGACGGGTCGTTCCACGAGCCGGATCACGCCGCCCTCGTCGATGATCGCTCCGGTCTCGGGCTCGCGACGGCCGAGTCGGCAGAGCGCCGCGGTCAGCCAGTCGATGCACGTCATCGCCGTGAAGGTGTCGTTGATGGCCGCCGACTGCGCCCGCAGTCCGATCTCGACGACCTGGTACAGCGCGAACTCCAGGTCCTGCCGCCGGGTCCGCGTGTCACCGATCTCGATCGCCTCACGGAGCGCGACACCGAGCGGCTCCGCACCCTCGGCGGGGAGGACCAGCGCGATCGGCTGGCCGACGACCACGAACTGCCCCGGACGCCGCAGCATCACGACGGTGTGCTCGGTCCGGGTTGCGACGGCGAGGATGCGATCGATGTCGAGCACCTGGACGAACCCGTCCGCCCCCGCCTCGACCGCTGCACCCGATTCCTCGGCAGCGGCGATGACGTCGGCCACGGCGGACTCGTCCTCGAAGCGGCCGACCCGGCGGTGGTCGCGGTCGAGCTCGGCCATGGACCGGTCCAGATCACGCACGACCGACGCAACGACGCGGGGCGACTGGATCGAGGTCGCGACGCGGTGCACGTAGATCACGATCAGTACGAAACAGAGCACGCTGACCACGACGGTCACCGCGTACGAGACCGACGGCACGGAGTTCGGTCCACCGCCGGTGCGCACACTGCCGAGCGTCAGGACGCACAGCAGGACGCCCGAGAGCAACGCTCCGAGGGTCACCTGCGTGACCGGGTCCTGGATGAACCGGCGGATGAGGCGCGGCCCGAGTTGTGAACTCGCGAGCGAGAACGTCAGCACGCTCGTCGAGAACACCAGCGCCAGCGCCGTCGCCAGCGCGGCGAGCAGCGCGCTCAGCACCACGAACGCGTCGGCCGGTGCGCGGACGATCAGGAATTCGGGAAGCCAGTCGTAGCCCTCGCTCGTGTCGACACGAACGTCGAGCCACCGTGTGACCGCGAAGAGCACCAGCGAGAGCGCGCCCATGCACAACGGGATCACCCAGAGATTCGGGCCGACCCGGTAGGTGAGCTCCCACCACCACGCCCCCAGTCGGGTGCCCCGGAATCGAGCTCCCGACCGACGCCGGGCCGGAGGGGCCTGCTGTTCCACCTCACCAGTGTGCTGCTGTGACCGGTTCGATGGCGATTCCCCCGCTACGGTCGGGGCTCGTGCGCAGCGTCGGGAGCAGGATTCGCCGGACGAGGAGCCACCTCGCGCTCGTCCTGACCGGCGTGGTCGCCGTCGCCGCCGCGTGTGCCGGCACGACGGGCACCCAGGTCGCGATGGTGACGACGACGACGCTCATCAAGGTGACCACCACGCAGCCGTCGGACTGTGCACAGATGCTCCCGCCCGAGGCCCAGGCCGCCCAGATGATGTGGGCCGTGGTCGACTCGCCGGACAAGGCGAGCGACGTGCTCACTCAGGGAACGATCGGCGGCATTGTGCTGACCGGCGAGCAGTCGTCGAAGGCGGACTCCAAGATCGCCGACGCCATCGAGGGCGCCCCCATGAGCGTCGTCGTCGCCACCGATGAGGAGGGCGGCGGCATCCAGCCCTTCGCCGACGCCGCGGGTGCGATTCCGGGACCGCCGCAACAGGCGAAGGGCACCCCGCAGGAGGCCGCCACGACGATGGGCGAGCACGCGGTCAAGTTGAAGGAACTCGGTGTCAACGTGTCGCTGGCGCCGAGCGCCGACCTGGGCTCCGGTTCGGGGATGGGTGGACGCACCTATGGAACCGACCCGGCGAAGGTCGCGTCGTTCATCGACGCCATCGTTCCGGCCATCCAGGAATCGGGCGTGCTCCCCGTCGTGAAGCACTGGCCGGGGATCGGCAACGGTGACCAGAACCCGACCAGCGGGCTCACCACCGTTCCGACGCTGGCCGAACTGCAGGCTGCCGACCTGGTGCCGTTCCAGCAGGCGATCGACGCCGGCGTGCCGGCGATCATGGTCGGGCACGCCGAGATCCCCGGCCTCACGGCCGAGGGCGAGCCCGCCAGCATCTCGAAGCCGGCGATCGACGGTGAGCTCCGCACGAAGCAGGGGTTCAGCGGTCTCGTCGTCACCGATGACCTCAGCAAGGGCGCGATCACCGACATCACCACGCAGGATCAGGCCGCCGAACTGGCGATCGCCGCCGGCGCCGACGTGGTGATCGTCAAGGGTGCCGAGGCGTTGTCCGACACCCACGACCGGCTCGTCGACGCGATCGTGTCGGGCCGACTCGACCGCGGCGTGGTCGAGGCCGCCGTGCGGAGGGCGCTCACCGCGAAGGGCATCACCGGACAGTGTCTCGACGAGGTCTCGGCCTACAACGCGATCCTGCGGGCCGCGGCGTCGACCACGACGCTGCCCGGGGACGAGTCGTCGTCGGAGAACGGCACGTCGAGCAGTGACTCGTCGGGGTCGACGTCCTCGGGGTCGAACTCATCCGGGTCGAACTCATCGGGGTCGGACGACGAGTCGACCACCACCACTCGGCCCAGCTCCGACGGCGGTCGCAGCAACGCCGTCGCCACCGGCCCGCCGACCACGAGACCTCGGAACTCGAACTCGACCGGCAGTTCGAGTTCCGATTCCAGCTCGAACTCGAACAGCAACTCGAGCTCCGGCTCGGGCTCGGGCTCGAGCTCCGGCTCGAACGGCAACTCGAGCTCCGGCACGGGCACGGGATCCGGATCGGGCACGCGGTCCTCGACCACGACCACGACCTCGGGCTGAGTGCGATCAGTCGCCGGTGGCGCCGATTCGGTTCGCCGCCGACACCACGGCCTTCAGTGACGCCGTGAGGATGCTCTCATCGAGTCCGACGCCCCAGTGGACGGAGCCGTCCGGCGCCTTGACCTCGACGTAGGCGGCCGCGGTCGCGTCCGCTCCGGCCGACACCGCGTGCTCCGAGTAGTCGAGGACATCGAGCTGCAGATCGAGGTCGTCCGCGAGCGCCTGCACGAACGCCGAGATGGGTCCGCCACCCTCGCCGTACACGGTGCGGGGCTCGCCGCCGGCGGTCAGCTGGGCGGTGACCTTGGACCCCTCGTTCGAGGTGGTGGCCTCGGCCGAACGCAGCGCGATCGCCGGCCCGGTCTCGGGGACCCGCAGGTAGACGCCCTCGAACGCGTCCCACATGGTGGAGGGAGTGACCTCGGTGCCGGCGTCCTCGGCGAGGTGTTGGATGGTCCGGGAGAACTCGATCTGCAGTCGTCGCGGCAGGTCGAGTCCGTACTCGGCCTTCATCACGTAGGCCACGCCGCCCTTGCCCGACTGGCTGTTGACCCGAATGACGGCCTCGTAGTTGCGTCCCAGGTGCGCCGGGTCGATGGGCAGATACGGCACCTCCCAGGCGTCGTAGTCGCCGTGCGCCTGCGTGTCGCCACCCGAGATGGCGGCCACGCCCTTCTTGATGGCGTCCTGGTGTGAGCCCGAGAACGCCGTGTAGACGAGGTCACCCACGTACGGGTGACGCTCGTGGATCGGCAGGCGGTTGCAGTACTCGGCGGTGCGACGCAGCGCGTCGATGTCGGAGAAGTCCAGGTTCGGGTCGACGCCCTGCGTGAACAGGTTGAGCCCGAGGGTCACCAGGTCCACGTTGCCGGTGCGCTCACCGTTGCCGAACAGCGTGCCCTCGACCCGATCGGCGCCGGCGAGCAGCCCGAGCTCGGCGGCGGCCACGGCGGTGCCGCGGTCGTTGTGCGGGTGCAGCGACAGGATCGCCTGCTCACGATTCGGCAGATTGCGGTGCACGTACTCGACGACGTCCGCGTAGATGTTGGGCATGTACATCTCGACGGTCGCCGGGATGTTGATGACGACCTGCTCGTCCGCGCCGAGTTCGAGCGCGTCCATCACCGCCGAGCAGATCTCGACGGCGTACTCCGGTTCGGTCCCGGTGAACGACTCGGGCGAGTACTCGTAGCGCAACGCCGTGTCGGGCAGCGTCGGCTCGTACTCGCGCACCAGCCGGGCCGCATCGGTGGCGATCGTGGTGATGCCGTCCCGATCGAGGCCGAACACGACGTCCCGTTGCAGCACCGACGTCGAGTTGTAGAAGTGGACGATCGCCGAGTGCGCCCCCTCGAGCGCCTGGTACGTCCGCTCGATGAGCTCCGGGCGGCACTGCACCAGCACCTGGATGGTCACGTCGTCGGGGATGTGGCCACCCTCGATGATCTCGCGCACGAAGTCGAAGTCGGTCTGTGACGCCGCCGGGAAGCCGACCTCGATCTCCCGGAAGCCCATGTCGACGAGGGTGGTGAACATGCGCATCTTGCGCACCGGGTCCATCGGGTCGATGAGCGCCTGGTTTCCGTCACGCAGGTCGACGGA
Organism: uncultured Actinomycetes bacterium; assembly: GCA_903953195.1. Taxonomy (GTDB): domain Bacteria; phylum Actinomycetota; class Acidimicrobiia; order Acidimicrobiales; family Microtrichaceae; genus SXMI01. Next base: position 6,444 of record CAJBIS010000424.1, on the reverse strand, counting down.
GCACCACGTGGGCGCGGTGGTGAGTCGGTTGGACGGCCAGGTCCGGTCGACGAGGCCGCCGTTGGTGTCGCCGCCGCGCTCGGGCGCGAACGGGACGAACGGCCGGTACTTGTCGTACGGCATCTGCTTGGGGGCTGCAGGTGGGGTCGCCATCGTGGGTCCAGTGTGTTGGTTGGTCGTCTGTGGGTGTGCATCCATCGTGCCTGAGCGGGTTCCGGCCCCGAAAACCGAAGAACCTCCTGCGTGGGCGCAGGAGGTTCGGCGAGCCAGCGGGGCGGGCTCGCCTACGTCAGAAGAAGGAGGTCCATCGAGTGATGCATCACGGAGAACTCTACGTCACTCGATCGCCACCGGCAACGCGTTCGGTCGGGCTCATCCGGAGCGTGCAGGATGAGCGGGTGAGCGAGATCGCCGCACCACTCCGGATCGGACCGATCACCGTCGACCCGCCGGTCGTCCTCGCCCCGATGGCCGGCGTGACCGACGCGCCCTTCCGGCGTCTGTGCGCGTCGTTCGGCGGTGGGCTGTTCGTGAATCAGATGGTCACGGCGCGCGCCCTGCTCGAGGGCCACCCGACCTCGTGGGAGCTGACCCGCTTCCACCCGGACGAACCCGTGCGGTCCCTCCAGCTCTACGGCACCGACCCGCACCACCTCGGGGAGGCCGTGCACAAGCTCGTCGGTGAGGACCTCGTCGATCACCTCGACATCAACCTGGGGTGCCCCGCGCCGAAGGTCACCCGCAACGGAGGCGGTGCCGCGCTCCCCTACAAGCGGCCGCTGCTCCGCCGGGTGATCCGAGCCGTGACGCGTGCTGCGCACACCGAGTCCGGGGGACGGGTGCCGGTCACCGTGAAATTCCGTCTCGGCATCGACGACGAGCACCTGACGTTTCTCGACACCGGGCGGATCGCCGAGGAGGAGGGCGTCGCGGCGATCGCGCTCCACGCCCGCACCGCACTGCAGCACTACGCGCCGAGCGCGCACTGGGATCGCATCGCCGAGCTGGCCGACACCGTCCGGTCGATCCCGGTCCTCGGCAACGGCGACGTGTTCAGCGGCGACGACGCGGTGCGCATGCTCACCGAGACCGGATGCGCCGGCGTGGTCGTCGGCCGCGGCTGCCTCGGTCGACCATGGCTGTTCCGCGAACTCGCCGCCGCGCTCGCCGGCGAGCCGGTGCCGGAACCCCCCGCGCTCGGCGAGGTGCGCACCACGATCCTCGAACACGTCCGACTGATCCGAGAGTGGGACGACGATCCGCGCCGCATGGCCGGTTTCCGCAAGCACCTGTCGTGGTACCTGAAGGGCTATCCCGTCGGCCGCGAGGTGCGACAGGCTGCCGGGCACGTGAGCTCGGCCGACGATGTGGCGGCACTCCTCGCACCGCTCGACCCGTCGCTCACCGCGACGGTCGATCCCGCCACCGTCGTGCGCAGCCACTCGAACGCACTGCGCCGGGTGGCCGTCCCTGATGGCTGGCTCGACGACCCCGACGAGGACGTGCACCTGGATCCGGAGGCGGATGCGCTGGTCTCCGGCGGTTGAGGAACTCTTGAGGAAGGGCCTGCGCCGTCTTGAGGAACCGGACGGCAGGGTGGTCCCCGAGCCGTCTCCCGAGGACTGGCTCCATCCCATCCCATGCACATGGCACCCCGGTGTCCGTTCGGATCATCCCTCTCGGACGGACACCGGGACTGCCGATGCAGCGCCCCCGACGGACAGCTCCGGCGGGCCCGCTCGACAGCATCGGCTCCTCCCCTCGTCAGAACCCTGGCAGGCCCTCGGCGAACGTGCCGGCCGTCCAGCCGGCGTCCACTGCGAAGTCGGCACCGGTGCAGCCACGGGCGGCATCGGACAACAGCCACACCACCATCTCGGCGACATCGTGCGCGTCGACGTTGCGCGGCTGACCGCCGACGAAGAACGGCAGTCGCGGCGCGGTCAGGAGGTACCGGTCCAGGTCGAACTGCTCGAGGAACGGCGTCGGCATGTCCGGATTGCCCATACCGGGGCACACCGCGTTGACCCGCACGCCGTCGCGACCGAGTTCGAGCGCGCTGGCGCGGGTCAGGCCGCGCAGTCCCCACTTCGACGCGTTGTACGCCGCCGTCGAGTTCATGCCCTCGAGGCCACCGATCGACGCGATGTTGACGATCGCGCCGCCGCCCGCATCACGCAGCACCGGCGTGACGGCCCGCGTGCCGAGCAACGGGCCGAGCAGGTTGATCTCGAGCAGCAGCCGGGCGCGTTCCGGGTCCATCTCCTCGAGCGGCCCCATGTGCAGGATCGCCGCGTTGTTCACCAGCGCGTCGAGGCCGCCGAGACGGTCCGTGACCCGATCCATGACCCCGGCCCAGTCGTCGGCCGACGAGACATCGAGGTGCTCGAAGCTCGCCGCTGCGCCGAGACGCTCGGCGGTCAGCTCACCGACATCGTCCTGGACATCCGCGATCACCACGGTGCCGCCGAGATCGATCACGCGGGCGGCGATGATCTCGCCGAGGCCCTGTGCACCGCCGGTCACCAGTACGCGGCGCCCTTCGAGTGAGGTCGGATCGGTCATGGCACTCCCCTGACGGTCGTCGAACGAATCCGAATGTTGCCACGCGCCGTGGCTCTGCGAGACTTCCCGGCATGGAACTGCCGCTCGGTTTCACGGCACACGTCGCGAACGTGGGCATCAAGGACGACACCACCGACTTCGTCGTCGTCGCCGCCGACGAACCGTGCAACGCCAGCGCGGTGTTCACCCGGTCCCGGTTCGCCGGCCCCAGCGTCGAGATCTCGCGCCGGCACGCAGCCGACCACCGGTTGCAGGCGGTCGTCGTGGTGTCGAAGAACGCGAACGTCGCCACCGGCGATCCGGGCCGTGCCGACGCCGAGGAGCTCGCTGCCGGCACCGCCGCGGCGATCGGCTGTGGGATCGACGACGTACTCGTGGCGTCCACCGGCGTGATCGGACGGCGCTACCCGATGGATCGGCTCCGGACACACCTCGGCGAGCTGCGCGGACCGTTCACCGGGACGTCTGCCGACGACGTGGCCGCTGCGATCATGACGACCGACACCCACCCGAAGACGGCGGAGGCCGTGCTCCCGAACGGGGCGCGCATCGTCGGCGTGGCCAAGGGCGTCGGCATGATCGAACCCGACATGGCGACGATGCTCGCGTTCGTCCTCACCGATGCCGAGGTGCCCGCGGCGGACCTCGACGGCACGTTCCGACACGTGGTGGCCCGCACGTTCAACAGCCTCAGCGTCGACTCCGACACGTCCACCTCGGACACCGCAGCGGTACTCGCCAGCGGCCGCGCCGGCGCCGTCGACCTCGATGAGTTCGCCGCTGCGCTGCACGCCGTGTGTCTGGACCTGACGCGCCAGTTGGCCGCGGACGGCGAGGGCGCCGAGACGCTGATCGTCGTCGACGTCGCCGGCGCACGCGACGACGACCAGGCGAAGCGGGTCGCCAAGGCGATCGTGAACTCGCCGCTCGTCAAGACCGCCGTGCACGGCGCCGATCCCAACTGGGGACGGGTGGCGATGGCGATCGGCAAGTGCGCCGAGGACACCGACATCGACCAATCACGCGTGCGCATCAGCTTCGGTGATCGCGAGGTCTATCCGACACCGATCGGCGACGCGGAACTGAGGGAACTCGAGGTGTACCTGCGCGGCGACGAGGTGCTGATCGGCGTCGATCTGGGCACGGGCGAGCAGGCCTGGACGGTCTACGGGTGCGACCTCACCGACGGGTACGTCCGCATCAACGCCGACTACACGACCTGACGCCGTGCGGTGCCACCGGCGCGTCGGCGCACGGCGGTGCGTTGATGTCAGGATGAGCGGGTGAGTCGATTCAACAGCAGCGAGATCGAGGGCGCGTTCGAGGCGTACCAGGAGGCGGCGACCGTCGGCGGCGCCGGCAACTGGGACCCATGGGCCGACCTGTTCACCGAGGACGCCACCTACATCGAGCACCTCTACGGGACGTTCCACGGCCGTGAGGCGATCCGGGAGTGGATCACGTCGACGATGTCGGTGTGGCCCAACTCGGCATTCACCTCGTTCCCGTGCGAGTGGCACGTCGTCGACGCCGAACGGGGCTGGGTGATCACCAAGGTGTGGAACCGCCTGGAGGACCCGGGCGACGGCAGCATCTTCGAGCAGTACAACCTGACGATCCTCCACTACGCCGGCGACGGCCGGTGGTCGCACGAGGAGGACATCTACAACCCCGAGCACTTCGCGACCGTGGTGCACGACTGGATGCAACGGCGCCGTTCGCTCGGCCGGGCCGACGGGGCCTGAGGAGGCGACGTGGAGAAGCTCATCTACCTGATCCGGGACCGGGCCGACCGTGATCGCGCCGAGCTGCGCGAGACGCTGACCGGGCCGACCGCCGCCGCGCTGCGAGCCGCCGGCGGTACGGACGTCACCGTTCATGTGGCCGACGACCGGGTGCACATCGGCGGTCCGATGCCCGAACCCGATGGCGCCGTCGGCGTGGTCGCCGCGGTGAGCGTGTGGTTCGCCGCCCACGACCTGCGCGGTGACGCCGACGCGGCCATCGATGCGGTCGGCGTGCGTTCCGCCGGCTACCTGGTGACCGAGTCGTTGTGGTCGGAGTTCGGTCAGCGTCGCGGCGAGCCGCGCGACTGGCCCGATGGCGACCGCTCCCCCGGCCTGGTGACGCTGGCGCTCGTGCACCAGCACCCGGCGCTCGACCGGCGGACGTTCCGCGAACTCTGGTACTCGCACCAGTCCCCCATGTCGGAGTCGGTGCAACCGCGCCTGCGGTACGTGCGCAACACCGTCGTCCACCCGGTCACCGTCGGGGCCGAACCACTCGACGGCATCGTCGTCGAGACGTGGCCGTCCGAGGAGACCGTCGCCGACATCGTGGCGTTCCACAACGGCGACCTGGGCAACCTGTCGGTCATGCTCGACAGTGTCGCCGCCACGTTCGACATGGATCGGCTGCGCTCGATCGCCATGTCGGAGTATCTGCTGGGCTGAGTCCGATCAGCCGATGACGCCGGTGCGTACCAACGCCGTCACCTCATCGGCCGGCACACCCCAGACGCCGAGGACGGCCACCGGGTCGTCGGCGGCACACGCCGGTTCCGGTGGCGCGGACGGCGTGCGCGAGAAGCGGGGCGCCGGTGCCGGCTGGTGGACCCCGTCGATCTCGACGAACGCCTCACGGGCCACGGCGTGCGGATGCAACGGCGCCTCACCCATGTCGAGCACCGGAACGACGCAGGCGTCGACGTCGGCGAACACCCGGGCCCACTCGTCACGAGGGCGCGCCGCGAACGAGTCGCTGAGTGCCTCGCGGAGCTCCGGCCAACGCGAGTGGTCGTGCTGGGCGTCGATGAACGACGGGTCGAGCCCGAGCGTGTCGACGAGCGCGGCGAAGAATCGGGACTCGATCGCTCCGACTGAGATCCACCGGTCGTCGGCACACCGATAGCAGTCGTAGAACGGCGCGCCGGAGTCCAGCAGGTTCGTGCCCCGGTCCGCCGACCAGTAGCCCGACGACCAGGCGCCGAAGAGCGAGCCCATGAGCAGCGCCGCACCGTCGACCATCGCGGCGTCGACCACCTGCCCCTGCCCCGAGGTGCTGCGCTCGACGAGCGCTGCCAGGACCCCGACGGCCAGCAGCATGCCACCACCGCCGTAGTCCGCCACGAGGTTGAGGGGTGGCGTGGGTGGCTGATCGGCGCGCCCCAGATGTGCCAGCACCCCGGACAACGCCAGATAGCCCAGGTCGTGGCCCGCCCGATCGGCCATCGGACCGGTTCGGCCCCACCCGGTCATCCGCCCGTAGATGAGTCCCGGGCGAGACGGCATGACGTCCTCGGGACCGAGCCCGAACCGCTCGGCCACCCCCGGACGGAACCCCTCGATGAGCACGTCGGCCGAGTCGATGAGCCGGCGGACCAGATCGACGCCGGATGCCGACGACAGGTCGACACCGATCGCCGGACGATTTCGGTTCACGACGTCCCAGGGATTGCGCTGTGACGCCCCGAGGTCGGGTTGGTCCGGATCGGGGACGACGAGGCCGGTCCCGGGGCGGGCGATGCGCACCACCTCGGCGCCGTGGTCGGCGAGCACCATCGCGCCGAACGGCGCGGGCCCCAGTCCTGACAGCTCGACGACTCGGATGCCGCTCAGCGGCCCCGCCGAATCAGGCGCGGTCGTCGATGCTCCAGTTGATCGTGAACGGTCGCACCAGGTTCGGGAACGAACCGAGGCTGAACCAGCTCGTCTGCGACCGGACGGCGTTGGTGCCGGCGGTCGGCGAGAGCTGACCGAAGATCGGCGCCGTCACCGCAACACCCGCTCCCGGGTCCGAGGCCTGCACCTGACCGCTCCAGAGCGGGAAGACCCAGAAGCGCTTCGACGAGACGGTGAGCTGGCCGGTGCCGCCGTTGGC
>CAJBIS010000423.1 GCA_903953195.1 uncultured Actinomycetes bacterium | reverse complement strand
TGCCGTCGCCGCGGAAGCCACGGGCGGCGGCGTCCCAGAACTCGAGCACCGCCAGCGTGTCGTCGGGGCGGTCCAGGGACGGATCGAACTGCGACAGGATCTTGCGGCCGAGCAGGTGGAAGTTGGCGATCGACCACAGGTGCACCGTGTTGATGCGCGAACCGGGCCGGCGACCGGCCCGGCCGATCTCCTCCGGGTCCATCGCCGCGGCGATCGTGCGCATGAGATCGGGGTACCGCAGGAACGCCTCGCAGCAGGCGATCAGGATGTACGAGGTCACCGGGATCATCTGCGACTGGTAGCTGGTGCGCTCCGTCGTCAGCCGGTGGGCGATCGGGCTGTGGTACCCGATCAGCTCGTTGACACGTGCGACGGCCGCCGGGTCGACCGGATCCGAGTCGTCAGCCACGGACCACGCCCTCGTCGCCGGAGCAGTCGAGTTCGACCTCGGCGCCATCGACCGGATCGGACTCGAACACACACCCCATGACACACGGCAGTCCGTGCTCCCGGCTCACGATCCCGATGTGGCTGCGCATCGTGCCGCCCGTGCAGATGATCGCGGCCAGATCCAGGTACAGCGGCGCCAGGAACGTGGCCCCGGCGTCCCGCACCAGCACGACCACCTCGCCGGGCTGCACGTCGCCGTCGTCGAGGGCGTCGAGCAGGCCGATCACGTCGTCACGACCCTCCATGATCCGCAGCACGCCGCGGACCGGCTCGTGATCGAACACCTTCTGCCCCCGCCCGAGTTCGCGCATGCGGCGCATCCTACGGAAAGTAGGGTGCGCCCCGTGCTGAAGTACCTCTCTGACGACTGGATGGATGCCGCCGGCGCCGCGCTGGCCGCCGATCAGGATCTGGCCGAGGCATCGGCCGAGCTGGACCTGGGGATCGACTTCGAGGTGACCAGCACGCCACTCGGCAAACGGCGCTACGGCCTGCGGTTCCACCAGGGCGACGTGTCGCTCGTCAACCCGCCCGAGGGTGAGGCGCAGGTGAGCTTCTCGGCCGACTACGAGACCGCCACGGCGATCGCCACCGGCGAGCTCCCGATCCAGGTCGCCTTCATGCAGGGCCGACTGAAGCTGGGTGGCGACGTGGCCGTGCTGGTTCGCAGCGGCGCCGCGCTCGACCGCGTCGGCGACACGCTCGCTTCACTGCGCGACCAGACCGAGTTCTGACGCACGCGCCGCCGTCGGGCGGTGCGCCGAGAAGGCGACCGGGGATCAGATGAGACCGAGTTCCCGGACGGCGTCGCGCTCCTCGGCGAGCTCGCCGGTCGAGGCGTCGATCCGCTCACGTGAGAAGTCGTTGATGTCCAGGCCCTGGACGATCGAGTAGTCGCCGCCGCTGCAGGTGCAGGGGAACGACGAGATCAGGCCCTCGGGCACGCCGTAGGAGCCGTCCGACGGGATCGCCATCGACACCCAGTCACCCTCGGGCGTGCCCAGGTGCCAGCTGCGGATGTGGTCGATCGCGGCGTTCGCCGCCGAGGCCGCCGAGCTGGCGCCGCGGGCGTCGATGATGGCGGCACCGCGCTTGGCGACGGTCGGGATGAACTCATCCGCGTACCAGGCCTCGTCACCGACGGCCTCGGCGGCGTTGCGGCCGCCGACCTCGGCGTGGAAGAGGTCCGGGAACTGGGTCGTCGAGTGGTTGCCCCAGATGGTCATCCTGCGGACGTCCGCCACCGGTGCATCGAGACGGGCGGCGAGCTGCGCCATCGCCCGGTTGTGATCCAGACGGGTCATCGCGGTGAAGCGGCCCGGGTCCAGATCGGCGGCGTTGTTCATGGCGATCAGCGCGTTGGTGTTCGCCGGGTTGCCGACCACGAGGACCTTCACGTCGCGCTGTGCCGAACGGGAGAGCGCCTCGCCCTGCGGCTTGAAGATGCCACCGTTCGCGGACAGCAGGTCGGCACGCTCCATGCCGGCCTTGCGGGGCATGGCGCCGACGAGCAGCGCCACGTCGACGTCGCCGAACGCGACGTCCGGGTCGTCGGTGCAGACCATCGAGTCGAGCAGCGGGAACGCGCAGTCGTCGAGCTCCATCGCCACGCCCTGCAGCGCGCCGAGCGCCGGGGTGATCTCGAGCATCTGCAGCACGACCGGCTGGTCGTCACCGAGCATCGCGCCGCTCGCGATCCGGAAGAGCAGCGAGTAGCCGATCTGACCGGCTGCACCGGTGACGGCAACACGAAGGGGTGACTTGGCCATGGGATCCTCCCGGGACGGCGAACGGGCGATGCGACCCTAGGGCGCC
>CAJBIS010000422.1 GCA_903953195.1 uncultured Actinomycetes bacterium | reverse complement strand
CCTGATGGGCGTCGGCTACGCGAGCGGCGAGGGCCGTGCGCTGCAGGCCGCACGTCAGGCCATCTCGTCGCCGCTGCTCGAGGCGGCCATCGACGGGGCCCGCGGCATCCTGCTCAACATCTCGGGCGCTTCCGACATGGGACTGTTCGAGGTGAACGAGGCCGCCCAGGTCATCCATGAGGTCGCCCACCCCGAGGCCAACATCATCTTCGGCACCGTCATCGACGACGAGATGGGTGACGAGGTCCGGGTCACCGTGATCGCCGCCGGGTTCGAGCGCTGGGACGACGGCGGGGGACGCTCGTCGCGTCGCCCGAGCACCGCACCCCGTTCGGGTGACGACGAACCGTCCGGCCCGAGCGTCTTCGGCGCCGATGAGGACGACCTCTTCGGCGGTGGCGACGACGACTTCGACGTTCCGTCGTTCCTGAAGTAGCCGGTCCGGCGCCGACATGGCGTCCATCGCCCAGGTCGCCGAGCGCGACGATGTCCAGGTGTGGCGGGTGTTCAGTGATGCCACCGATGGTGACGTCGGCGTCGACGTCGACGAGGATGTGCTGGCCGGACGGCGGGCTCGACTCGCCCCGGGGGAGTGGACGTGGCTCCGACAGGTCCACGGCGCGGACGTCGTGCGCGTCGAGGCCCCCGGTGCTGGAGTCGCGACACCGGCCGACGCCTGTGTCACCGCCGCGACCGGTGCGGTGATGTCGGTGGTGACCGCCGACTGCGCCGGTGTGGTCCTCTGGTCCGTCGACGGTGAACGTCCCGTCGTCGGCGCCGCCCACGCCGGATGGCAGGGACTGCGTGCCGGGATCCTGCAGGCGTGTGTCACCGAGCTGCGCATGCTCGGGGCCCGCACGATCGAGTGGGAGCTCGGGCCGTGCATCTCGCCCGCGGCCTACGAGTTCTCCGAGGCAGACCTGTCGGAGCTGTGCGATCAGCTGGGCCCGTCCCTCCGGTCCGTGACGGCATCGGGCACCCCCGCGCTCGACCTGCGCGCCGGGGTGCGCGCCGCACTCGCCGATGCAGGCGTCCCGGTCGGCCGAACCGGCGCCACCGATGTGCCGTGCACGGCGCTCGACGGCGAGCGGTTCTCGTGGCGGGCGCGTCAGGACACCGCCCGCCAGACCGCGGCGATCTGGATGGCGACTCCGTGAGTGATCCGTCGCTCACCCCGGAACTGATCGAGGAACGCCTCGCCCTGCTGCGCGCTGCGTTCGCGGAACGAACCGACCGCGAGGTGCGCATCGTGGGGGTGACCAAGCGCCACCCGGTCCCGGTGATCGCGATGGCGCTCGACGCAGGTCTCGTCGACCTCGCCGAGAACTACGCGCAGGAACTTCGGGCCAAGGCCGCGGAGCTCGGCAGTGCCGCCGCCGGCACGGGTCCGGTCCGCTGGCACTTCATCGGACAGCTGCAGTCCAACAAGGTGAGGTTGATCGCGGACGACGTCAGCTGCTGGCAGAGCGTCGATCGTGGCGGGGTGGCCGAGCAGATCGCCCGTCGGCACCCGAGCGCCACGGTGATGGTCCAACTCGACCTCGCCGGGATCCCCGGACGGGGTGGATGCCCACCGGGGGAGGCTGCGGCGCTGGTCGATCGGTGCCGGTCGCTGGACCTCGACGTGGTCGGCCTGATGGGCGTGGGGGCGCCCGGGACGGCGGACGAGGCCCGACCGGGATTCCGGACGCTCGTGTCGCTCGCCGACGAGTTGGGACTGCCCGAACGCTCGATCGGGATGAGCGGTGACGCGCTGGCGGCCGTCGAGGAGGGCTCGACGATGGTCCGCCTCGGTTCCGCGCTCTTCGGGCCCCGGCCCGCCGGATGACCGTCGAGGCGACCGGCCCGCCGCGCTCGGATTACACTTCCCGACCGAGGAGTCACGCATGTCGAACTGGATGAACAACGCGAAGTCCTGGCTCGGGCTGGGCAACGAGCCCTACGAGGGCACCGAGGACTACGTCGACGACGGCTACGGCGGCTTCGACGACGAGCCCGTCTTCGACGACGAGCCCGAGGTGGTCGGTGGGACGGTGACGCCGCTCGCCGGCCGTGACCGCGACTGGGACGACGACGGCGGCGTCCGGGTGCTCGAGGCCGAGGCCCCGATCGACTCGGACAACCGCGGGGTCGTGCGTCCGCTGCCGAGCGCGAGTCAGCCGCAGCTGGTCGTACCGGACAACTTCAACGACGTCCAGCAGGTCGCCGACACGTTCCGGACCTCGCAGCCGGTGATCCTCAACCTGCAGGGGCTGGATCGCGACCTCTCGCGTCGCATCATCGACTTCTCGTCGGGCCTCTGTTACGGCCTCGACGGCACGATGGAGCGAGTGGGCGACCAGGTGTTCCTGTTGGCGCCGACCGGTGTCCAGATCTCCGATGACGACCGTCGCCGCATGCGCGACGGCGAGTACTGATCCGCCCGCGCGGCGACGTCGAGGGGGCTCGTGCTGTCGATTCTGTCGTGGGTCGTCACGGTGCTGATCGTGCTGATCTTCGTGCGCATCGTGTTGTCGTGGTTCCCGCCCGGCGGTGACCTGCTCAACTCGGCCCAACGTTTCACGTTCATGGCGACCGAGTGGTTGCTCGAGCCACTGCGGCGGGTGCTCCCGCCGGTCCGGCTCGGCGGCGCGGCGCTCGATCTGTCCCCGACGATCGTGCTGCTGATCCTGTTCGTGCTGCGCGGGATGCTCGCCGGTCAGTGACCCTCGGAGACCGTCCGGCACGGATGGTCGAAGTTGCAGGCGCACCGGCGACTAGCATCGTTCCCCATGGATCTGACGCCAGAGCTGTTTGAGAAGATCGAGTTCACCGAGCGCCGGAAGGGCTACGACACCGATGAGGTGGAGACCTTCCTCGAGGAGGCGGGCACGGCGCTCGCGCAGCTGCTGGCGCGGTACCGGCAGCTCGAGGACCGGGTCGCACAGGCCGACAGCCGGATCGCCGAGGCCGAGGCCCGGGCGAGCTCGGCCGAGCAGCGGGCGTCGCAGAGTGTCGCCGCCGCCCAGGAGGCGGGCGCCGCGGTGTCGGCCGCATCGGCCATCAACGAGCAGGCCGAGGTCGAGCAGGCGGCACGCACGCTGCTGATGGCCCGTCGCACCGCCGAGGCCATCGAGAACGACGCCCGCCAGCAGGCCCAGGTCGTGCTCGGCGAGGCCAAGACCCGCGCGGACCGTCAGCTCGGCGAGTCGCAGGCCGAGGCCGAGGAGCTCATCCGCCGGGCCCGGATCCAGGCCGAGCAGGAGTACGCGGAGCGCCGGGTGCGCGCCCAGGACGAGGTCACCGCGCTCGAGGAGCGTCGGGCTCAGCTCGGCGATGTGATGACGCAGCTCGAGGCCCGCCTCGCCGGCTATCGCGAGGACCTGTCGCAGACCGCCGAGGAACTGGTCCGCCTGGCTTCGGACCCGGACCGACTCGGTGCCCGACCGACCATCTCGATCCCGCCGGACGAGGTCCTGCCGGCGGAGCAGCCCGTCGCGGTCGCCGAGGTGGTCATCGAGACCGAGCAGGTCGTCGAGGGCTCGGCCGACGGTGGCGAGGCATCGGGGGACTGGGCTCCGGGTAGCTGGTCGCAGGTCGTCGACACCGACGCGGGCGAGCCGACCTCGGTCCATGACTCCGGCGCCGAGGCCCGCGACGAGGCCCCCGCCGATGGCGACGACGAGGCCATGACGGCGTTCTTCGAGGGCTCCTCGGAGGACGAGAACCGTCGCTTCGGCTGGCGTCGCTGAGTTCACGTTCGACCGCTGCGGCGATCGTCGTGGGAGCGGCCGACTAGGGTGCTCCGGCCCGCACCGTCGGGCGACGATCTGATCTCGACCGTGTGACGGGAAGGAAACCCACGATGGCGACCAAGCGCGCTGCGAAGAAGGCCCCGGCGAAGAAGGCTCCCGCCAAGAAGGCTCCGGCGAAGAAGGCTGCTCCGGCGAAGAAGGCTCCGGCGAAGAAGGCTGCGCCCGCCAAGAAGGCTCCGGCCAAGAAGGCTCCGGCCAAGAAGGCCCCGGCGAAGAAGGCTGCGCCCGCCAAGAAGGCTGCTCCGGCCAAGAAGGCTGCTCCGGCCAAGAAGGCTCCGGCCAAGAAGGCTCCGGCGAAGAAGGCTCCGGCGAAGCAGGCGGCCCCGGCGAAGCAGGCGGCGCCGGCCAAGAAGGCCGCACCGGCCAAGAAGGCCGCTCCGGCCAAGGCTGCCGCCAAGAAGACCGCTGCCAAGACAACCGCTGCCAAGAAGGCTCCGGCCCGCAAGCGTGCGGCCAAGAGGGTCACCCAGAAGTAGCCATAAGTAGGAAGTAAGGCGAGGGTGCTCGACTCGCAGGACGGCACCCGCCTACCCTTGAAGCCGTGATGCTTCAGGGTGTGGCGGGTGTCGTTCTTCTTGCGATCGAATGGGCGGTCTTCGCCGCCACGGTCTATGCCTTCGTGCATGCCGCGATGCAACGGCCTGATGCCTACCCCGCCGCGGACAAGCTGACCAAGCCGGTCTGGCTGGTGATCCTCGGCGTAGCCGCCGTGCTGTGCCTGTTGCTCAATGTCTTGGGCTGGACCATCGCGGCGGTGGTCGCCGGGGTGTACCTGGTCGATGTACGCCCCCGGCTG
>CAJBIS010000421.1 GCA_903953195.1 uncultured Actinomycetes bacterium | reverse complement strand
GTCTTGTCGGCGTAGAACTCGCGCATCACGTCCATGTCGGCGACCAGGTCGCCGGTCGGGGTGATGACCGGGCCGAAGCCGCCGGAGCGGCTCGCCATGTCGACGTAGGCACAGACGATGGGGACGTTGGCCATCTCGGCGATTCGGTAGAAGCCAGACTTCCAGTACTCGGTCTTCGATCGGGTGCCCTCGGCCGGCACGACGAGCACCATGCGATCGCTGTCGGTCAAGGTCTTCGCGAGCGACTCGACGAGCCCGCCCGGCGCGCTCCGATCGACGGGCACACCGCCGAGCCGCCGCATGATCGGTGCAGCTGGGCCCGCGAACATCTCACGCTTGCCGAGCCAGTTGATCTTCACGCCGACGACTCGGGCCATCGCCAGCGTGATGAGGAAGTCCCAGTTCGAGGTGTGCGGCGCGGCGATCATCACGCAACGTTCCGGCACCGGCTCGGGACCGGGGACCACCTTCCATCTCCACAGAGCGAGGAACCACCGGGCCAGCAGGGTCAACATCGCCAGACCCTACTGTCAGTAACCGGCGGTGTCAGGCCGTCACCGACCGGCGTAGAACTGGTCGTACCAGCGACGGAATTCGGTGATCGGCCCGTCACCTTTCACGAGCAGCGGGCGCTCACGGAACACCTTGTCCCGCCAGATCGGCACGTCGGCGAGCAGCCCGTGCGGGCCGGTGACGCCCTCGATGATCTCGTCGGCCACACCGACCATCGCCTCGGGCAGGTAGAAGTGCCAGAGCAGCCGGACGTGTCGGCGGTCGATCGGTGTGGTCGCGGTGTGGACCGTCATGAAGTCGGGCACCCGGAGCAGTGCGATGCCCGGGCCGTAGGTGTACCGGGTGAACGTGAGGCCCTCTCCCTCGAACCGTTCGACGACCGTGGAGAACGGGCCGTCCGTCGTGAACTTCGACGTCGAGTCATTCAGCGCCTCACGCCCGTGGACGAAGTGGAAGTGCGTGTAGTCGACGTTGTTCTCGGCCATGTCCTGGAGCGAGGCGACGAGTTCACCGCGGAACTCGATCGCATCGCTCCAGCCGGCTGCACCCCGCTCGTCGACGGTGGGCACCTCGTAGTCGGGTTCGGCGCCGCCGGCGTGGAACCAGAACAGGATCATGCCGTCCTGTTCCCGGGTCGGATAGCTCGGCACGCACGCCTTCGCCGGGATGCGGCTGTCGCTGTACGGGATCTCGACGCACGTGCCGCTCGAGTCGAAGCGCCACCCGTGGTACGGGCACGCCAGTGTGGACCCTGACACCGTGCCGCCACCGAGGTGCGCGCCCATGTGCGGACAGTGCGCGTCGATGACCGAGGCGACGCCATCGCCTCCGCGGAAGACCACCAGTTCACGTTCGACGGCGATGATCGAGAGCACGTCGCCCGCTCCCAGGCCGCTCGACGGAGCGATTGCGTACCAGCCGTTCGGAACGGGCGGCGGTTCCGGCTGCGGACCGAGCTCGTAGGGAACGTCCTCCCGGGCGATCGGCGGACCGCTGTCGGGACCCGAGGTTCGGCGGTCGTTCGACTCGTAGTCCCGACGTTTCGGGATCACCGAGTCCCAGACGTTCTCGATCGACGTTCGGTCGGTGTCAGTCACGTTCCATCCCTTCGAGCGGCCGGCGGACCGGCACGAGCATCATCGCGAAGTCCGCCGTGGCGATCAGGTGACCGTCGGTGTCGGTGACCTTGCAGTCGACGACGATCAGCTGGCTGCCCTTGCGGAGCACCTCGGCCCGGGCGACCACGGTGTCGGTGCGCGGTCGACCGACGTACCGGACGTGCATGTCGGCCGTGACCAGCGACTCCCGGCTCGGATCGAATCCGCTGAACTTGGCCGCGGCGAGCGCGCAGGTGAGGTCGACCATCGTGGCGATCGCGCCGCCGTGCAGGTTGGCGGTGAACCCGAGGGCCTCCGGGCGGATCGGCATCCGCACCTCGGCGACGTTCGAGCCGTCGGGCGGTGAGACGAACTCGAACCCGAGGAAGTCGTGGAGCGGAATCCCGGAGTCAGCCACGGGGACCTCCGCGCAGCCCGGGCCAGCGTGAGCCGCCGATGGTGTCGGCATGCGGCCAGAACGCCTCCGGATCGAGCGGCTCGTCGAGCGCGATGCTGCGACCGGTGTGCCGCATGGTCACGAGTTCCGCCTCGGCCTCGGACCGCTGTGGCAGCAGCTCGGTGTAGGGGTCCCACGCACTGGGCCGGAGTTCGAACTCGCCGTCGAGCGTGTCGATGCGCACGGGCACACCGCTGGTGTGCACCCGGACGACGTGGGGCGGGAAGTCGTAGGCCCCGTCGGCACCACCGACCGCCCGGGACACCTTGATCCACCACTCGTCATCGTGGGTCTCGACGTCGTCGATCTCGGCCGAGCCGGTGATCGTGCCCCGGTACGACAGGAACGTGTGGCCCTGGTGGGTGCAGCTGGCGTGGACGGTGTCGCCGAGGCGGAAGTACCGGATCGAGCACGGGAACTTGGGCTGGCCGTTCGTCTCGCGGCTGATGAAGATGGCCGACTCCTGATCGATTCCGATCCCGAGGCTGTACTGGCCGTCGACCCCGTTCCAGGTGGCGGGCACCTTGGTGCTCACGCCGTACTCGGGTTCGCCGTGCACGGGCACGCAGTAGATGCCGATCTGCACGATCGGCTCGCCCCACGGCGTCATGCCCGGCGGCAGCAGCGCGCTGATGCAGTCGGCGTCGGTGCGGTACCGGATCACGAGCTTGGGGATGCCGACGATCTCGCCGGGGGGACTCGCAGGTGTGTCGGTCACGGGGTGCCTCGGTGTGTCTCGGGAACGGCCGCGTCGATGATCGCGCGGAGGGTCGACTCGACGAGCCGCTCGTGGTCGGCGGGCGATGCCAGCGCTCGCAGCGTGGACGGGTCGATGCGGGGGTCGTCGACCCGGGACCACAGCTCGCTCGGCCGGAGCGCCTCGGGTCGTTGTTCGGCGGGGCGCCACTCGCTGATCAGGAATCCGGCGATGCACGCCAGCACGGCCTGCACGACGTCGCGGGCGCGCTCACCGTGGACGCCGGCGGCGCCGAGTTCGGCGGCGAGCGCCGCCTCGAGTGGGAGCTCGAGCAGCGTCGTGGCACCGGCGGCACTGGCGAGCGCCGTCAGGTTGCGGTGCCCCCGGGCGCTGCGCCACAGGTTCATGGCGGCGTGCAGCACGCGTCGCCGTGGCGTCCGCCCGATGACGGGGATGGCCGACTGCTCCTCGGCGAAGCGTTCCACGATCGCGACGACGAGCTGTTCGCGATTGCCGACGTGCCAGTAGATCGTCGTGGTCGTGACTCCCAGGTCGGCGGCGAGCCGACGCATGGTGAGCGCTGCGCCTCCTTCGGCGGTGACGATGGCGAGTGCGGCGTCGATGATCTCGTGTCGCTCCAGTCCGGCGTGCCGGGTCGACGCGCGGCGCTCGGAGGTTCTGGTGGACGTCACCCGACGAGTATGCAACACTCTTGCACAGTGTTCAAGAGTGACCGGAAGCGCTCCGGTCGCCCCATCACGCAGGAGACCGCCATGGCGAACCCACTCGAGGGCGTCGACACCAGCAACGACCCGTACGTGATCGTGTCCTCCGACACCCACGCCGGCCTCCAGGTCGAGGAGTACCGCGACTACCTCGACCCGCAGTTCCTCCCGCAGTTCGACGAGTGGGTCGTCGAACGCCACAACCATCGCCGCCTCGTCGAGGAGATCAACGGCGAGTACGTCGCCACGTGGGAGGGCGAGAACGCCGAGGGGCTGCGTGGCGCCTACGACCCCGAGATCCGCGACAAGGAACTCGACGCCGACGGCATCGCCGGCGAGGTCATCTTCGCCGACGGCGACTCGGTCACCGGTCAGGAGTCCCCGCCGTTCGGGGCCGGGCTCGCCGCCGGACAGATCACGGACCCGCAACTGGCGTTCGCCGGTGCGCGCGCCCACAACCGGTGGCTCGTCGACTTCTGCGCCACGAACCCGGCGCGGCGGGCCGGCGTCGCGCTCGTCCCGATCGTGCACGACGTCGAGGAGTCGGTGCGCGAGATCGAGTCGCTCGCCGGCAAGCCCGGCATCAAGGGGATCATGATCCCGACGATGTGGCACGGGCATCCGT
Source organism: uncultured Actinomycetes bacterium (assembly GCA_903953195.1). Taxonomy (GTDB): domain Bacteria; phylum Actinomycetota; class Acidimicrobiia; order Acidimicrobiales; family Microtrichaceae; genus SXMI01. Next base: position 13,094 of record CAJBIS010000421.1, on the reverse strand, counting down.
CGTACGGACACCCGCAGTACGACCCCGTCTGGGCCGCGTGCGCCGAAGCCGGTCTGGTCGTGCACACCCACTCCGGTGAGGGCGACTGGGACAGCTACAACGAGAACATCGCGCAGTTCGTGCTCGAGGTTCCCTTCTGGACCCACCGGGCGCTGTGGCAGCTGCTGCTCTCCGGGAAGTTCGACGCGTTCCCCGGGCTCAAGTACGCCGTCGTCGAGTGCGGCTCGTACTGGGTCGGCGACCTCCTGTGGAAGGCCGACACGACCTTCGGCGCCAACTTCAAGGTGAAGAAGCTGAACTCCCGCACCAAGGGGCTGATCCAGCGGCTGCCGTCGGAGTACTTCGGCACCAACGTGTTCATCGGCGCCTCCACCATGAGCCCCGAGGAGATCCGCCGCCGGCACCGCAACGGCGTCGATGCACTCATGTGGGGCACCGACTACCCGCACCCCGAGGGTTCGTGGCCGCACACTCGGGCCCGTCTCGAGTCCGACTTCCAGGAGGTGTCGATCGAGGACACCCGTCTGATCCTGGGGCTCAACGCGGTCGAGTGCTACGACCTCGACCTGTCGGCGTTGCAGGAGATCGCCGGCCGCGTCGGCCCGACACCCGAACAGCTCCACCAGGACCCGGCACTGCGCACCCCGGAGGACGCGATCCGCACGGCGCGCTGGTGGTTCGACGACTACGGCATGGCGTGGCCGTCATGACCGACGGCGACCTGCCTCCCATCGACCCGGCCGGCCGTACCGCCGTCGTCACGGGTGGCGCGAGCGGCATCGGACGGGCCATCGTCGACTCCCTGCTCGCGCGCGGGGCCAACGTCGTGATCGCCGACATCGAAACGGCCGCCATCAACCGGACGTCCGCCGAGCTCGATGCCGGCGACCGCCTGCTCGGCGTGGTGACCGACGTGATGGACGAGGCATCCGTGCGAGCCCTCGCCGATGCGACCGAGGCCGCGTTCGGCGGCTGCGACCTCCTCTTCCTGAACGCCGGGGTCACCTCCGGCGGCGGTGGCCTGCCCTGGCAGCAGGAGCCCAACGACTGGCGCTGGTGCTTCGGCGTCAACGTCTTCGGGGTCGGCATCGGCGTGTCGGAGTTCGTGCCGAGGATGATCGAACGGGGCGAGCCGGCCCAGATCATCGTCACGTCGTCCGGCGACGGTGGATTCGCGCCGGTCGCGACCGCCTCGGTGTACGCCGCCTCCAAGGCCGCCGTCAGTTGCTTCACCGAGGCGCTGCAACTCAACCTGCTGCGCCAGGGCGCACCGGTCCGGGCGTCGGTGTTCTACCCGTCGGGCGGACTCATGGACACCGGGCTGTACACGGCGGCCCGGAACCGCCACGACCACCTGCAACGTCAGGGCGAGGGCACCGGCCGGACCAGCATGACGTTCGACCAGCTCGTCGAACGCGTCGCCACCGCGACGGGATCGACCCCGGCCATCGCCGACATCGACGAACTCGGCGCGTTCGCCGTCGACGGGGCGCTCGCCCGACGGTTCATCATCGCCCGCGATCTCGACACCACCGGTGGCCTGCTGCACGACCGGGCGGACGCCATCGCCCGGGGCGAACTCCCGCCCAGTCACCGGATCGGCCTCTAGCGGTCAAGTTCGACTGCGGCGCTGCCGATACCTCCATCCGACCCGGGACGACCGGGCGGAACGAGAGGCCGGCCGTTGCCGAACGACGTCGACACCCCGAGCACCACCGCTGCGAGCAACACCCGTCGCGGCCTGCTGCTCGGCGGACTCGCCGTCGCCGCCACCGCCTGCAACCGAGCCGCTGATCCAGTCCGTCGACCGGCAGCGCGCCGCGGTACGACGACGACCAGCACGACCAGCACCACGTCGACGACCACCACGTCCACCACCACCACGAGCACGACGGTGCCGGGTCCGACGACGACACTTCCCGGGGCGCCGAGCGCACCACCCACCGCACTGACGGCCGACCACGTGGCCCGGCGCCTCACGTACGGGCCGACCCCCGAACTGCTCGCCGAGATCAACGCGCTCGGACCGGCAGCATGGATCGAGACGCAGCTCACGATGCCCGCGTCCGCGGACGCCGCGCTCGACACGCAACTGCGCGCCGCCTACCCGCGAACCCGGAACACCGCGCTCGAGAACGAGGCGCTCGGTTCGGTGTGGGAGGTCGTCTCGGAGCTTCCCGCCACCACGACGATCCGGGCCGTGTGCGCGCGACGACAGCTCTTCGAACTCACCGTGGCGTTCCTCTGGGACCGTTTCAGCGTCGACATCCACCACGACCGGACACAGTCCAGCAGCGGCGAGTACGACACGATCCTGCGGGCCGGCGCCTTCGGCCGGTACGCCGACCTGTTGCTCGCCGTCGCCCGATCCGGGGCGATGATGAACTACCTCAACCAGGCCTCGAGCCGGGCCGATGGCGGTCGGGTGCCGATCGAGACCTTCGCCCGCGAGATCATGGAGCTGCACACCGTCGGCGTCGACGGTGGCTACACCGACGACGACGTCGTCGCCGTCAGCTACCTGCTCAGCGGCTGGACCCGACAAATGGTCAGCTGGCAGTGGATCGGTCCGTACCGGTTCGACGGAGCCCTCCACTCGCTCGGTCCGTTCACCGACCCCAACCGCACGGTGCTCGGATGGTCGCGAGGCACCCTGACCGGCGAGGCCGCCGGCCGATCGTTCATCGACCACCTCGCCCATCACCCGGCAACCGCCCGTCGTCTGGCTCACCATCTGGCGATCCGCTTCATCGGCGACCACGTCACCGCGAACGACGCGGTTGTCACCGCGGCAGCCGAGGCCTACCTGAGCGCCGACACGTCCATCACGGCGCTGTTGCGCTCGCTGCTCACCTCGAACGACTTCGCGGCATCGGCGCAGCGGCGCATCCGCCGACCGCTCGAGCTCGGCGCCGCCATGCTGCGCGCCGTGGCGGGCACCACCTGGGGTCCGGCGGATCCGACGAACGCGAAGTGGTCGATGATCGGGGCGCTCGACGGGCTCAACCACGTGCCGCACTGGTGGCCGGATCCGAACGGCTATCCGGACCGCGACAGCGCATGGGTCGGTGTGGGCTCGATGATCGGCCGCTGGAACATGGCGACGTGGATCAGTGCCGGCGACATCCCGGGTTTCCCGATCGACTGGACCGCGATCCGGAACTGGACGCCCGGCACGACCATCGGCGCGTGGTTCGCCGCCGCGTGTGCGCGACTCGGCGTCACGGTGTCGACGACGACGCGGGACCGCATGCTGTCCGAGCTGTACCGCACCGCCGGCTCGCCCCTCACCCAGACCGGCAACGAGTGGGCGATGCGGCGCCTGCTCACACAGTTGCTGCAGTCCGTGGAGTTCCAGACCCGATGACCACCACCTCCCGCCGACACTTCCTCGCGGGCACCGCGGCCGCCGCCGGCGCCACCGTCGTGCTGTCCCGCACGGGGATCGCGAGCGCCGCCGCACCGAACGCCGGGCGGTCGCTCGTCGTGATCTACCTCCGGGGCGGCGCAGACGGCATCTCGCTCTTCGCACCGCTCGGCGACCCGGCCTACCGGACGGCGCGACCGACCGTCGGCGTGCAGGCGGCCACCGCACGCGCGCTCGCCGGGCCGGCGGCCAACTCGTTCTTCGCCTTCCATCCACAGGCGGCGCGGCTCTCGGCCCTCTACAACTCCGGTCGGATGGCCGTGGTCCCAGCCGCGGGGCTGCCGACCATCAACCGCAGCCACTTCGACGCCCAGGCCATGATGGAGGCCGGATCGTTCGGTCAGGGCTTCGGGACCGGCTGGGCCGGACGCTGGCTCGAGTCGACGTCGGCGCCCAGCGACAACGTGCTGCGGAGCGTCGGCTTCGGCAACACCGCGCCGGCGTCGCTGCGGGGGTACCCGTCGATGATCGCGTACTCACTCGGCAACCTGTCGCTGCTCGACTGGGGGCCGACGCGGGCGCAGGTGCGGGCCAACACCGCCGACTCGCTCGCCCGCCCCGAAGTGCACCCGCTCCTGCAGTCGTGGGTCGAACCGACACTCGACACCGTCGACTCGCTCGCCACGCTCGGCAGCACCGCACTGCCGACCGGATGGCCGAACACCCGGGCCGGCCGCGGGCTGTGGCCGGTGGCCCGACTGATCCAGGCGGGCTTCCCGGTCGAGTTCGGGCACGTCGACATGGACGGGTGGGACACGCACAGCGGCATGGGATCACCCGATGAGCCCACCGCCACGATGTCGAGTCAGGTGATCGAACTCGACTCGGCGATCGGTGCGTTCGTCGATCTGATCGGGCCGGCGCTCGACTCGACGACGATCGTCGTGATGAGCGAGTTCGGCCGTCGGGCACGCGAGAACTCCTCCGGCGGCGCCGACCACGGGACCGCGTTCCCGATGCTGGTCATCGGCGGCGGAGCACGACCCGGCGTGGTCGGTGGCTGGTCCGGCCTCGCCACGAATCAGCTGGTCGACGAGGACCTCCGCGTCACGGTCGACTACCGAGCCGTGTTGTCCGAGGTGCTGTCACGCCAGCTCGGTGCGACGAGCGGTCACCTGAGCACGGTGTTCCCCGGGTTCAACTCGTCACCGAGCAGTTGGGTCAACGTCTGCCGCTGAGTTCGAGCGGCGGGAATCGAGCGAGGCAGATCGGGCGGCGGCGAGCCGTTCGCTGCGCCTCAGCGCACCGCGGCGACGAGCGCGTCGCACAAGGTCACGAACTCGGCCTGCTCGTCGGCGCTGAGGACTGCGAGGTCACGACCGAAGCGTTCATCGGTCGCCGCCTCGGCGAGCGTCCAGCGGTCACGAACGTCCTGAGCCGGATCGGGGTGCGGCTCAGGCCAGCCGAAGATGCCCGCCATGTACGGGCTCCGCACCATCACGGCATCGAGCGGCTCGATGCCCGCATCCACCAGGGCGTCTCGGTGCCGCGCGAAGCGAAGCTCGCGCAGAGCGTTCATCCGGTGCAGCGCGAGCGCGCGGGCGTCGTCCGGCTCCGGCAGGTCCCGCCAGCCGGCGAACAGCGCCGCACCGGTGGCATCGGCGGCCGACACCACCGCACCTGCGAGCTCCGCCAGCCGGTCGTAGTCCAGCGCATCCGGATCCAGGTGGGCGTCCGCCCACACCGCTGCCGCGCTCGCGAACCGCTGCGCCGACGACGCCCGGGACTCGACGGCGGCCGACGCGGCCCAGGCTGCGGCGACCGCACCCGGCTCGAACAGCCACACCGCGTCACTGACCTCGGAACCGCTCGCGTCGCCCAGCACGCCCGCCCGGCCGGCGAAGTAGAAGTCCATGCCGCCGTAACCGGCCTCGGCGGCGGCCTGGTACGTGCCGGCGTCGAGCATGAAGTTCGATGCCACCGAACCGATCGCCGCGGCCGTGGCCGACGCCGTCTGCGTGTTCCGATCCATGGGCTGGGTCATGCGCCGAGTCTGTCAGACCCGTCGACGCGCCACCTCGTAACACGCGATCGCTCCGGCGCTCGCGACGTTGAGCGACGCGAGTCGGCCGTGGAGCGGGATCGATGCCAGGACGTCGCACCGCTGCCGGACGAGCTTCGACAACCCCTTGCCCTCGGCGCCGAGCACGAGACACACCGGCGAGTCGGCCACGGTCAGGTCGTGGATCGGGGTCGGACCACCGGCATCGAGGCCGACGACCCAGACGCCCGCCTCCTTCATCGCCTCGATCGCGGTCGGGAGTCCGGCCACGAGCGCCATCGGCAGGTACTCGACGGCTCCGGCCGCGGCCTTCGTGACCGTCGGGGTCACGTGCACGGCCCGGTGACGGGGCAGGACGACACCGGTGACACCAGCGCACTCGGCGATCCGCAACAACGCACCCAGGTTGCCCGGATCCGTCACCCCGTCGACCGCGAGCAGGAACGGCGGACCATCCGACGTCGAACGCATCAGCGACTCGAGCGACGACTCGGGCAACTCGGCGGCCCGGGCCACGACGCCCTGCGGCGCGTCAGTGCGACTCACGGCGTCGAGCTTGTTCCGTGACACCTCGGTGACGGTGACGCGCAGCTCGCCGGCGAGGTCCACGATGTCCTCGACGATGTCCTTGCGTTCCACTTCGGAGGACAGCAGCACCTCGTAGGCGCGGCGCGTGCCGGCGAGCAACAGTTCGCGCACCGCCTGGCGCCCCTCGACCTGGGTCCCGCCCAGGCCGCGTTCCTTGGGTGCGGTCATGCGGCCGGGATCGCGTCCCTCGTCACGACGCGGTCCGCGTCGCTGGTCACGACGCGCCGGGCGCCGCGGTGGTCTCGAACTCACGAGTTCACTCCTCGTTCCTGAATCAACACACTCGCCAGACAGGCGATGCCCTCAGCCCGACCGAGCCCGCCGATGCCCTCAGCGCGCCGTCCCTTGATGGTGACCGGCGCACCCACCGTCGAGGAGAGCCGCTGCTCCATCTGCGCGCGCAACGGTGCGAGCTTCGGTCGTTCGGCGATCACCGAGCAGTCGGCGTTCAGCACGGCCCAGCCGGCGTCGTGCACCCGGCGCACCACCTCGGCGAGCAGCTCGATGCTGTCGGCGCCGCGCCACTGCTCGTCGGTGTCGGGGAACAACCGGCCCAGGTCGCCGAGCCCCGCGGCGCCGAGCAACGCGTCCGCCACGGCGTGGGCGATGACGTCCGCGTCGGAGTGGCCCTCGAGGCCCGGTGCGTCGGGCACCACCACGCCGCCCAGCACGAGCGGGCGCGACGCGTCGTCGCTGAAGCGATGGATGTCGAAGCCGTTGCCGACCCGGAGGCTCATGTCGTCGAGTCTCCCTCATCGAACTCGCGCAGCGCCTCAGCGACCGCCCGGTCCTGCGGACCGGTGATCTTGAGGTTCCGCGGCTCGCCATCGACCAGCGCGACCGTGCCGCCGGCCGCCTCGACCAGCGTCGCGTCATCGGTGGCCTCGGCGTCAGCGGTGTGGGCGGCACGGATGGCCGAGGCCTCGAACCCCTGCGGCGTCTGAATCGCTCGCAGCTGGTCGCGGTCGACGACACCGCCTGCCAGCGACCGGATCGTGTCGACCACCGGCACCACCGGGACCGCGGCCGCTGCACCCGAACGGACCGCAGCGATCACCCGCCGGTAGAGGCCCTCGGTCGCCAACGGTCGGGCCGCGTCGTGGATCAGGATCACCGTGGCGTCACCGGGCACGGCGGCGAGTCCATTGCGCACCGACCCCGAACGGGTGGCTCCGCCGGCCACCACGGCATCCGCACCGGGGACCTCGGCGTCCCGGGTGCCGACGACATCGGGGGCCACCACCACGACCACACCGTCGCAGTTCGCCGCTGCGACCGACACGCTCCGATCGATCACACGGACCCCACCCAGGCTGTCGAACTGCTTGGCGCCGCCGTAGCGGCGACCGGACCCGGCGGCCACGACGACACACCACACCTCGCCTGCTTCCGTCGAGGTGCCGGTGACGGATTCCATGTCGGGCACGGTACAGTCTGCGCCGTGACTGACATGAGCCTCCTCCAGACCGTCGAGCTGTTCGACGGGTTCAACGAGGACGAGCACCGCCGCATCGCCGAGGCCGCCGAGGTCCTCGACCTCGTGCGCGGCGACGTGCTGTTCGAGGAGGGTTCTGAGGCCGACGCCTGCTTCGTGGTCGTGTCAGGCCGCATCGCCATCTCGAACCGTGCCCCCGACGGCCGCGAGTCGATGGTGGCGCTCATGGAGGACGGCGACCTGTTCGGCGAGATGGGGCTGTTCGACGGCATGGGCCGCTCCGCCGAGGCCCGCGCCCTCGAGTCATCCGAGGCGATCCGGATCCCCTACGACGCGCTCCGGGCCATCTGGGACGACCGCCCCGACCTGCTGTGGTCGGTCGTGCGGCTGCTCAGCCAGCGCATCCGATCCACCGATGAGGCACTCGCCGACGCCTTCTTCCTCGACGTCACCGGTCGGACGGCGAAGCATCTGCTCGACCTCGCCGGCGACCGCGACTCGTTCGAGATCCCCATCACCCAGGAGGAACTCGCCGGCCTGGTGGGTGCGTCCCGGGAGCGGGTCAACAAGGCGATCGCCAGCTTCCTGAAGCTCGGCTGGATCGAACAGAACGACCGGCAGTACCGGATCCTCAACCGCCGCGAACTCGAGATCCGTTCGACCTGAGATCGTCTCGTTCCGACGGTCTGGTCCGACGGTCTGGTCTGACGGCTCGGTCCGCCGGTCACGCTCGACGGCTCAGCCCGACCGGACGACTCCGTCGAGGAAGGCGAGCGCCCGATCCCACGCATCGGCGGCATCGTCGGCGCGGTGCGTCGGACGACTCGGGTCGTGGACGAACCCGTGGTCGGCACCGTCGTAGCGCACGACCGTCACGCCGGCAGCCTCGAGACGTTCGACCGCCTCCGGTGGGGTCCAGGCGTCCTCGGTCCCGATGATCGACGCGACCTGCGTGTCACCTCGTCGGGCGAGCGCGTCGAGCGGTTCGCCATGGCCTGATCCCTGCCACGCATCGGGCACCGTGATCATCCCGTAGAACGACACGACGCGGTCGAAGCGGCCGGTTGCGCTCGACAGCAATGCGTACATGCCGCCCATGCAGAACCCGATGAGCCCCACGGACGCACACTCGGTCGTCTCTGCGGCGGCGACCGCATCGCCGAGCACTGCCTCGTCGGTGAGTCCGGTCAGCGCCTCGAATCGACGGGGTCCGCCGTCCGGGTCGTCGGCACCGGGCAGGTCCTGCCCCGGGAACGGTTCGAACGACACCACCGTCCAACCGGTCCGAGCCGACACCGCGTGACACATGTCGGTGAAGAGCGGTCGCAGCCCCCAGATGTCGGGGATGACCACCAGGCCACGGTCAGGTTGCTCACCGCGAGCCACATGCGCAGCACAACCCGACGGCAGGGTGAGGTCCACGATGCCGCTCAGGCGTACCGGTCGAGGATGCTGGACTCGGCGATGCGCGAGAGCGCGTCCTTCACCGTCTTCGCCCAGGCCTCGCCGACACCCTCGACGTCGGCGAGTTCGTCGACCGACGCCCGGCGGAGCTTCTCGAGCGAACCGCAGTGCGACACGAGTGCGGCGGCGACGTCGTCCGGCAGCCGCGGGATGCGAGCCAGCATCCGGTACCCCTTCGGGGCGACGGACGAGTCCAGCTCGTCGGCGTCACCGGACAGATGCAGCAGATGGGCGATCTCGACGGCGTCGAACAGATGGTCGGTGTCGAGGTCACCGAGCGTCTCGATGGCCTGTTCCAGATCCCACGACGCATCGTCCTGCACGTAGTCCCTGACCACCAGCAGACGCTCGTCCTCGACGCCGGCGAGCATCTCGTTGAGCTGCAGGCGGATGAGGCGGCCATCGGAGCCGAGCTCGACCAGGTACCGCTCGATCTCGTCGGAGATGCGGGCCACCATCTCGGCACGCTGCAACAGCGTGACGACGTCGCGGAGCGTGACCATGTCCTCGACCTCGAGTGCCGACAGATTGTTCGACACCTCGGTGAGCCGCTGCTTGTACCGCTCCAGCGTCTGGAGGGCCAGGTCACAACGGCTGAGGATGGCCGGGATCGGCTCGAGCTGATAGCGGCAGTTGCGGGTGTAGACGGTGAGCACGGCCATGTCCTCGGACACCGAGATGACCGGCACATCGATCGAGCGCGCCACCCGTTCCGCCGTGCGGTGCCGGGTCCCGGTCTCCTCGGTGGGGACGTTGGGGTTGGGCATCAGGTGCACGTTGGCCCGGGCGATGTAGCTCACGTCCGCCGTGAGCACGATGGCCCCGTCGGTCTTGGCCAGCTCGGACAGACGCTGGGCGTTGTACCCGGTGTTGACGAGGAATCCGCCCGACGAGATGTTGAGCACCTCGGGCCCGTCGCCGATGACGATCAGCGCGCCCATCTTGGCCTTGAGGATCCGATCGAGGCCCTCGCGGAGCGGCTGACCGGGCGCGACCGCAGCCAGCGCCTGCATCAGTTCGGGGTCCCGGTGGTCCACCACGGCGTCAGTCTAGAGGGCAGATCGCGGCGACGGCCTCAGCGAGAGTGGCCACACGGATCACCGCCAGTCCCGGGTCGAGGTCCGGCGATGACGCCGGAACCACCGCGGCTGCGAAGCCGAGCCGAGCCGCCTCGGTCAGACGCCGGTCCATGCGCGCCACCTGTCGGAGCTCACCACCGAGGCCGACCTCACCGCACACCACGACATCGGGCGGGAGTGCCCGACCCACGTGCGCCGAGGCGATCGCGAGACAGGCGGCCAGATCGGCGGCCGGCTCGACCACCCGCACCCCGCCGACGGTCGTCGCGTACACATCGGACCGTCCCAGTTCGACGCCGACTCGCCGCTGCAGCACGGCGAGCAGCAGCGCCACGCGCCCGGGGTCGAGTCCCTGCACGGACCGCCGGGGCTGGGCGAGCGGTGACGGGTCGACCAGCGCCTGGACCTCGACCAGCAATGGTCGCTGGCCCTCCATGGTCGGGCACACTGCCGAGCCGGCGACGTCGAGGCGGCGGTCGGCGAGGAACATGGCCGACGGATCGGCGACCGCGTCGAGTCCGTCGTCGCAGGCGCTGAACAGCCCGAGTTCGTCGGTCGCTCCGAACCGATGCTTCGACGCGCGCAGCAGTCGGAGGTCGTGGTGGCGATCACCCTCGAGCGACAGCACCGTGTCGACCACGTGCTCGAGCACGCGCGGACCGGCGAGCTGGCCCTCCTTCGTGACGTGTCCGATCAGGATGACCGGGATGCCCATGGACTTCGCCGCGACCACCACCCGGTGGGCACACTCGCGCACCTGGGTGACCGACCCCGGCGCGGAGCTGAACTGGGGGTCGTGCATCGTCTGGATGGAGTCGATCACGCAGAGCTCGGGCTGCACCGCCTCGAGGTGCACCAGAAGGTTGGGGACCGACGTCTCGGCGGCGAGCAGGAGCCGGTCGTCGAGGGCGCCGAGCCGGTCGGCGCGCAGCCGCACCTGTGCGGCGGACTCCTCACCCGTCAGGTAGAGCACCGTCGCGCCCGCCCGGGCACGCGCCGCGAGCAGTTGCAGGACCAACGTCGACTTCCCGACGCCCGGCTCACCGCCGAGCAGCGTGACGCTGCCCGGGACGAGACCGCCGCCGAGCACGCGATCCACCTCGTCGAGTCCAGTGGGGATCGGCTGACCAGACCCCGCCCCGACCTCGGTGATGGGCGTGGGCGCGCTCGGCGGGACCATCGGGACCGGTGCCGGCTCGGCGACGTCGAGTTCCTCCGAGAGCGTGTTCCAGTCACCGCACGACATACACCGGCCGGCCCACTTGGGGGCACCGGCACCGCAGCTCATGCACCTGAACACCGTCCGAGGTCGACTCATGGCAGCACCCTAGGGAGGTGGGGTGACAGTGCAGCGGACCGGCGCGCCGGCCGGGCCCGGTCCGAGCGCGCGGACGGCGCGGCCCCGATCAGCGACGCCGGTCAGCGACGCCGGCGCACCAGCGCGAACACCACCGCGCCGAGGAGCAGTGCGACGCCGACCACCAGCGGAACCAGTCGTGCCGGGCTGATCCGTGACGACGTCGCAGCCATCGCCACCTCGGCCGGCGCACCGCCGGTCACGGGCACCGACCACCGCTGCGGTTCGCCGCCGGGCAGGGCGACCTGCACGGTCAGGCTCGCCGACGTCGGGTCCTCAGCACCGAGCTGGCGGAGTTCCTCCGGCGTCCGGCCGACGGCGAGCCCGTCGAGCACGTTCGTCAGCTCCGCGTCCGACAGCGCTGCGACGTCACCCGATGACACCAACCGACCCGAGAACGAGTAGTCGGTGCCGAGCTGGCCGGACGTCACCGAGAGCTCGGCCTCACGGATGAACGCACCCGCACCAGCGACCTCGTCGAGCACCGCCGGCAACTCCTCGGGCGACGCGAAGGGGCGGCGTGCCACGAACGTCACCGCGCCCCCCGGATCCGTGGCCGGCGCCTCGACCTGCCACCCGGCATCGGTCAGATCGTTCGTCAGCACCTTGGACGGGTCGCCGAGCTGTTTCGCTGCGTCCGGGTCGAGCGTGACGGTGGCCGTGACGGTGCCCGACCCGTTCTCCGACACGTCGACGTCGACGAGCGAGTCGACTCGGCACGCGCCGAGCAGGACGCTCGAGACGATCAGGGTGACGAGGGCGAGGACGGCCCGGCGGGCGGTCACTCTCCGGTCGTGGTGGCGAGCTCCTCGAGCGGTGGCGGCGTGTAACCGTCGACCGCACGGAATGCGACCTGCAGCCGCGTCGGGTCCTCGGGTTCGGGTTCGACGTCGACGACGATCGTCTGGCCGGCGCCGAACTCCTTCCAGAGGAGCCGCTCCGAGATCGGGTCCTCGACGAGCCGCTGGATCGCACGACGCAGCGGGCGGGCGCCCAACGTCGGGTCGTAGCCGCGCTCACCGAGCAGGACCTTCGCCTCGGCCGTGACCTCGAGTCCGATCCCCTGCGCCGCCAGCTGCTCGGCGACACGGGCCATCATCAGGTCGACGATCGAGGTGACCTCGTCCTGGCTGAGCTCGTGGAAGACGATGACCTCGTCGATGCGGTTCAGGAACTCCGGCCGGAAGTGCTGCTTGAGCGCGTCGTTGACCTTCTGCTTCATGCGCTCGTAACTGACGGCCTCGTCCTGCTTGGCGAAGCCGACGTTGGCCTTGCGAAGGTCGGCGGTCCCCAGGTTCGAGGTCATGATCAGCACGGTGTTGCGGAAGTCGACCGACCGGCCCTGCGAGTCGGTGAGTCGACCCTCCTCGAGGATCTGCAGCAGCGTGTTGAACACGTCCGGGTGGGCCTTCTCGATCTCGTCGAAGAGGACCACGGAGAACGGCTTGCGGCGCACCGCCTCGGTGAGCTGACCACCCTCCTCGTACCCGACGTAGCCGGGGGGCGAACCGACGAGGCGGCTCACCGTGTGCTTCTCCATGTACTCCGACATGTCGAGGCTGATCATGGCGGCCTCGTCGCCGAAGAGGAACTCGGCGAGCGTCTTGGCCAGCTCGGTCTTGCCGACGCCGGACGGGCCCAGGAAGATGACCGAGCCGGACGGACGCTTGGGGTCCTTCAGGCCGGCGCGGGTGCGGCGGATGGCCTGCGACACCGAGTGGATGGCGCGCTCCTGGCCGATG
>CAJBIS010000420.1 GCA_903953195.1 uncultured Actinomycetes bacterium | reverse complement strand
GGACACCCCAACAGAGCGGTCTTCGGTAGCGACGTAAAGGGAAGCCGGTTGATCAGGCGGTCGAGCGCCGGAGGGGAGTCTACCTATCTGTCTGCCTGACGGAGCGTGGTCTGAACGAAGGAACCTCGAAAACGTCGAAACCCCCGCCGGAGCGGGGGTCTCGCACAGTGCGCTCGGAGGGACTCGAACCCCCAACCTTCTGATCCGTAGTCAGATGCTCTATCCAATTGAGCTACGAACGCAGGTGTGGCCGCAGAATCCTAGACGTGCGCCCCGGCGTCGGCCAACGGCGACCAACTCCTGGGCCGGCGGCCCGGACGCGACACGGCCGGACCCGAAGGTCCGGCCGCATCGAGGGGGGATGGGGGAATCAGACCCGGCGGGAGCACACCGGCCAGTGCTGCGGTCCGCCCGTTGCCCAGAGGGCCCGGGTCATCTTGTCCTGGTCGAACGGATCGGCCCGGGACGGGTCGACGCCGACGAGCCACGGGTAGTGCTTCGAGGCGGTCGAGTTCCACGTGCTCTGCGTGAACTGGTAGGCGCCTCGGTAGGAGCCGCCGGAGCTCACGATGTCGTAGCGGCCGCCGGATTCGCACTGACGGAGGCGGGCCAGGCCGTCGTCGCTGATGGCGTTGGCGAACTTGTCGGACGCCTTCCGCTCGTTGTAGAGCTTCACGAACGCAGCCTGCTCCTCCGGGGTGCAGGAGCTGAGGATCATGGTGGCTGCGATGCCGAGCGCTGCGAGCGCGCTGACGATGATTCGACGGTTCATTGCGGTGACCTCCGGGAGTTGCGCCCGTTCGGGCGACTGGAGTCGTCGGTCCGTTCCGCACCGGTCGCCGACGGTCGGCCTCCGGTTGGTTCGCCCAGCGGGACGGACTCGCTCTTGGTGTCAGTGACGGTTTTACGTCAGTTCGTCACGCAATTGCAACAAAACCTGTCGGGCGTCGGTCACAACCGTCCGAAACGCCTGCAATTCGGGGGATCGTGGTGACGACGATGTCGTGACCGGACGCGACACGGGCGTCGGATCGACCGACGCCCGTGGTTCGCAGAGCGGAGAGGGTGGGATTCGAACCCACGGTGAGGTTGCCCCCACACCTCCTTAGCAGGGAGGCCCGTTCGACCTGGCTCCGGCACCTCTCCAGGTGCCGACACTGTAGTTGCCGCACCCGAACGTTCCGCCATCCGAATCCGCCGACATGGCCGCCGGGTCTTCGTCACACCCGGCGGGATCGACCGAAGCCGTCGTTACCGTCGGAGACAGGAAACAACACACAGCACGACGGGGAGGCCGCCATGTCCGGGGACTACGACCGCAACGGACTCGAGGTGCTCACCGACGACGAGTGCTGGCGGTTCCTGGAGGCCCACCACGTGGGGCGTCTCGCCGTGTCGATCGCCAATCAGCCCGAGATCTTCCCGGTCAACTACGTCGTGCAGGACCGGACGATCGTGTTCGTCACCGCCGAGGGCACCAAGCTCGCCGGCGCTCTGCTGGGCAGCGGGGTCGCGTTCGAGATCGACGCCGCCGACCCGCTCTTCCACACCGGATGGTCCGTGGTGATGCGGGCGCACGCCGACGAGGTCACCCAGCTCGACGAGCTCGTCGAGGTACAGGAGCTCCCGCTCCGGTCGTGGGGACCCGGCGACAAGCGGCGGTACGTCCGGCTCACGCCGCATCGACTGACGGGCCGACGAATCAGCCACCCCGCTCGGCTCACCGTCGACGGGTGACCCGTTCGATCGGTCATCGGTGACGCAATCGGCAACACTGTCGACGTGACCGCCCTGTTCGAACCGGCCCGACTCGGCCCGCTGCAGCTGCGCAACCGAACCGTGAAGGCGGCGACGTTCGAAGGACGCAGTCCCGGTGGCGCGGTCACCGACGACCTGATCG
>CAJBIS010000419.1 GCA_903953195.1 uncultured Actinomycetes bacterium | reverse complement strand
GTCTGCGCCGCCCGTTCACCTGCGCTGGCACCACCCCAGCCCCCCCCCTCGCAGGCAGCCCAGAGGGTCGCTCCCGCTCGCCGCGCCCGGCGCATGCCCCCCAATGTCACCACCGCAGATCCCGCCCCGGCGACCCCGCAATGTCACCACCGCAGTTCCTAATGTCATTTGGACCGCAGTGGACAGAGCGGCAGGTGCCGAGCCGAGTCCGAGAGCTGTGCGAGGAACCGGAGACGAGTCAGCGCCTGGCGAGCCGAGCCGGCGTGGATGGTGGTGTACCCGGTGACTCCCGAGGACAACGTCAGCAGCAGCGGCAGTGCCTCGCGGTCCCGGACCTCGCCGACGATCGCGACGTCAGGTGCCATGCGCAGGAATCCCGCGACGAGACGGCGGAGGTCGACCCCGGGGCGGTCCAGCCGCTCGGGGCGGGTCTGCATCGAGGCGGTGTTCGGGAGCCGCACATCGGCTTCGAACACCTCCTCGGCGACCACGACCCTCAGCGACGGATCGAGCTCGGCGGTGCAGCACCCGAGGAGCGTGGTCTTCCCGGCGCCGGGCGCACCGGCGACGATGATGCTCATCCGGGAGCGGACGGCGGCAGCGAGGACTGCGGCCGCCGCGACGGAGATCGATCCCCGGTCGACCAGGGCGTCGAGACGTGAGACCGCCATGCCCGTGAACTTGCGGATGTTGACGATCAGGTGACCGCCCCGGCTGAGGTCGCCGTGCACGATGTGCAGCCGTGCGCCGCTGTCGAGCACGGCGTCCTGGAGCCCCTCGGACGGATCGAGCTTGCGGTGTGCGGTCGATGAGTCGTCGAGCAACTTGGTGAGCGTTCGAGTCACGTGCTCGTCGTCGTGGAACAACTCGTCGTGGTAGGTGCTGCCCCGCGAGTGGCGCTTTGCGAAGACCGCGTCGGGCGCGTTGATCATGATCTCCCAGACGTCGTCGTCGGCGAGCAGCGATGACAGGGGTCCGTACCCGGCGAGGTTGCGGAAGGCTCGCTCCGCGACGGCGTCCGGGTCGCCGAGTGCGTGCGTCTGCTGACCACGCCGGTGCGCGTCGCTCCATCCGCGGACGGCGTCGTCGATCAGCGCTCGGAGCTGGTCCCGGCCCGCAGCGGTGTCGACATCGAGGGCGAGTTCCGTGGCACGGGCCTGGACGTCCCGCTCGATCTGGACCAGCGGCGAGGCCTCGATGGTGCTCATGCGACCACCTGAGGCGCGGAGCGATGCAACGCGCTCGCGACTCGCCGGGCGAGAGCGGTCGCCGTTCGCTCGGGCAGGTCGGCGACACTTCGGTGGATCTCCTCGAGCCCCCGCATCCGGGCGATGTCGATCACGGCGAGCGGCGGCCCCTCGGCGGTGTCCCGTCGGGGGAGCGCGCTGCGGAACGTCCGCCGGTCGATGGCCCCTCGACGGGTGGCGTTGCAGACGACGAGTACGGGTGCCGTCGGTCGTTGGTCGCCGATCTCGACGAGCAGTCGTGCGAGCGCATGTGTGCCGTGCAGGCCCGGCCGTCCGACGGCGACGATGACGTCGGCGGCGCGGATCGCGGCGCCGGCGAGACCGATCGATCGGTCGGGCCCGGAGAGGGCGAGGCCGACGGTTCCGGCGTCGACGACGACCGTCGCGAACGTCCGTCGGAGTCCGGCGACGGCGGCGTCGGCGGTGGCCTCACCGGCGAGCCCGGGCGCTGGGCGCCGTGGCGCCCCGAGCACCAGGGCGTACCTGCGGCCCTCGACGGTGGCGGCGAGGTCGTGCACGTCGCTCGGATCGGCGAGGTCGCCGCGGTGCAGTTCGAGCAGTTCCGGCACCCCCGGGACCGCCTCGCCGAGGTCGTGGTAGAGCGCGAGCGCCGCCGATGACGTGCCATCGACGAGCGCAACCGTCGTCTCGGACCGCCCCCGTCGGCGGCCGTCTGAGCCCAGACCGTGCGCGATCAGCATCGCGATCGTGGTGCAGCCGGAGCCTCCGGTGCCGAGCACGGCCACGAGCGGGGCGGGTGCGGGGGCGCCGGTGAGGTCGACGCTGCGCTCGACGTGGTCCGATGTGGCTGACGGCGGGCCGCCGAGTCGGTTCAACAGTTCGATGAGGTCGTCACCGGTCACGTCGTCGTCGATCTGGGTCGCGCATCCGAGGTCGACCCAGTCCGCGGCGTGCGCCGGATCCCGGACGAGCACGCTCGAAGTGCCGTGCGTGCGGGCGAGGGCGATCAGGTCGCGGTCCGCGCTGGCGGCGTCGATCAGGACGAGCGCCACCCGACGCCCTGCTCCGAGCACGGCACCGGCCTCGGTCGGTGTGAGGCAGCGGAGGAACTCAACCCGTGCACTCGCCGACATGGACCAGCGCGACAGTCGGGTCAGCCAGTCCCGCCGGGTCCCCGCCACGCCGAGCACGACGCCCGGGGCGGCCGTCGCTGCTGGTCGCCCGTGGCCGTTGACGGACTCAGGCACGAGGCGCTCCCGGCGTCGGCACGACGAGTGTCACGTCCTGGCGCACCGCCGCATCCACGATCGCTGCCGCCACCGAGGCATCGGACACCGCAAGGTCGACCCGGGCGCCGCTCGACGCGCCGATCGCCTCCTCGGTGACCTCGGGACGCTCGACCACCGTGGCGCCGGTGGCGACGACCGAGGTGTCGCCCCGTTCCGTGTCGGTGGCGAGCACGTCGACACGGAGACCGGGCCGCAGCCCGGCGGGTGCCCGGCCGGCGTCGAGCTCGAGCGACACGGTGATGGTCCCCGGGGCTGCGGTGTCGCCAGCCGAGGCGACGTCCGCGGGACGGAGCAACGAACCGGCGGGCACCCGTGACGCCAGCGCGCTGCCCAGGAGCCGGTCGGCGTCGTCGGCGGCGACGGCGGGGACCGACTCGGGGAGCTCCACGGCCAGTGCCCCGAGATCGGTGGGTGCGATGATCGTGCCGGGCAGTAGATCGCGTGTGGCGACGACCACCCGGTTGGTTGGCGGCGACACAGCGGCACGGTGCGCGGCCAGCACACCGCCGACGGCGATCACGATGAGTGCGGCGCCGACGAGCGAGCGGCCGGAGGGGAGCCGGCGCGACGTGGCGGTCTCGATGTGGCCGGCGAGCGTTCGCCTGACGTTCGATGCCGAGTTCACGTGGTCGCCTCCTCTGGGTCGTGGTGCAGGTCACGAGTTGTACGGGCCGGCGTCGGGCCCATCAACGGGTCGCGGTGCCCGGTACGGTGAGGTCGTGGGCGACGGTGCGCAGACCGACGAGATCGACTGGCTCAGCTCGGGTGAGGCGGCGCGGCGGCTCGGCATCGCCACCCGCACGCTGTACCGACTCATCGACGACGGGCAGGTGCCCGCGTACAGGTTCGGCCGGGTGATCCGGCTGCAGCGCAGTGACGTCGACGACTACATCGAACGCTGTCGCATCGAGCCGGGCAGCCTCGACATGCGGGATCCGTCGGGGACCAGCGGCGTGAGCGAGTCGTGACGAGCGCGGAGCGCCGCCGCGTCGAGACGTTCGGTCGGCCCGAGGACGGCATCCGCGAGGCGACACCCTGGTACCACTGGGGTCCGTACGTCGCGGAGCGCGCGTGGGGCACGGTGCGCGAGGACTACAGCGACGACGGTGACGCGTGGGCGCACTTCCCGCACGATCACGCCCGATCGCGTGCGTACCGCTGGAGCGAGGACGGCATGGCCGCCGTGTGTGATTCCGAGCAGCGGCTGTGCATGGGGCTCGCACTGTGGAACGGCCGCGACCCGATCCTGAAGGAGCGGATGTTCGGGCTCGCCAACGAGGAGGGCAACCACGGCGAGGACGTCAAGGAGTACTGGTGGTACCTGGACGCGGTGCCATCGCACTCCTGGTCTCGCTGGCGCTACCACTACCCGCAGGCCGAGTTCCCGTACCGGGACCTGATCGACACCAACGCGGCGCGCGGCCGTGACGTCGGCGAGTACGAGCTGCTCGACACCGGCGTGTTCGACGACGACCGCTACTGGGTGGTCGAGGTGGATCACGCGAAGGCCGACCCCGACGACCTGATCATGTGCATCCGGGTCACGAACGTGGGTCCGGACGCGGCGACGCTGCACGTCCTGCCGCATCTGTGGTTCCGCAACACGTGGTCCTGGGACCACGGCGCGACCCGCCGAACGCTCCGGGCGACGAGCGCGACCGCGATCGAGGGTGATCACCCGCGCGTCGGACCGATGACGTGGTCGCTCGATGTCGGCCCCGACGGCGCAGCGCCCGAGTTGCTGTTCTGTGAGAACGAGACGAACACGCAGCGCCTCTACGAGTCGGTGGCGAACGGTCCCCACGTCAAGGACGGCATCAACGACCACGTGGTCGACGGCGCGATGAGCGTCAACCCGGATCGCATCGGCTCGAAGGCCGCCGCCTGGTACCGACTCGAGGTCGAACCGGGCGCGACCGCCACCGTTCGAGTCCGTCTGCGCCCCTCGTCCACGACCGGCGACCCGTTCGCCGACGCCGACGACGTGCTGGCCCGACGCGAGCTTGAGGCGGACGAGTTCTACGACGAACTGCTCGACGGGGTGGACGCCGAGCAGGCCACCGTCGCCCGTCAGGCGTTCGCCGGCATGCTCTGCGGCAAGCAGTTCTACAACTACGACGTGCGGCGCTGGCTGGCCGGCGATCCGACCCAACCACCGCCGCCCCCGGAACGGCGACACGGTCGCAACTCGGCGTGGCGCCACGTCGACGCCCGCGACCTGCTGTCGATGCCGGACCCGTGGGAGTACCCGTGGTTCGCGTCGTGGGATCTGGCGTTCCACACCGTCCCGCTCGCGCATCTGGATCCGGCGTTCGCCAAGTACCAGTTGCTCGGGTTGTGTCGCGAGTGGTTCCAGCATCCCAACGGTGCGATCCCCGCGTACGAATGGGACTTCTCGGACGTGAACCCGCCGGTGCTCGCGTGGGCCGCGCTCGAGGTGTTCGAGATCGACGGCCGCCGGGATCACGCGTTCCTGGCTCGGCTGCTGCCGAAACTGCTCGCCAACTTCGCATGGTGGGTCAACCGGCAGGACCCGGAGGGCAACAACGTGTTCTCGGGTGGCTTCCTGGGACTCGACAACATCAGCGCGGTGAACCGGTCGATCCTTCCGGCGGACGGCACGCTCGAGCAGAGCGACGGCACCGCATGGATGGCGTTCTACGCACTCTCGCTCATGCAGATGTCGGTGATCCTCGCCCGAGAGGACGACGTGTGGGTCGACCTCGCCGTGAAGTTCGTCGAGCACTTCACGCTCATCGTCGACGCCATGCAGGCGCACGACCTGTGGAACGACGAGGACGGCTTCTTCTACGACGTGTTCCGCACCGCCGACGGCACCGACATCCCCATCCCGGTGCGGTCGATGGTCGGGGTGCTGCCGCTGCTGGCCATGATCGTCGTCGACCTCGACGTCATCGGGGACGGAGGCATGTTCCACCGACGGTTCCAGCAGTACCTCGAGCGACACCACGAACGCGGCGAGCTGTCGCAGTGGGGCGAGGTGGTGCGCACCCACGCCGGCTCGGACGCGTTCGCCATCGGGCTCATTCCCCCCGGCAGCACGCGGCGGGTGCTCCGGCGGCTGTTCGACCCGACCGAGTTCCTCTCGCCGAACGGTCTTCGGTCGCTGTCGAAGTACCACGAGGAGCACCCCGTCCACGTCGACCTCGCCGGCGTGGCGGCCTCGGCGGACTACGAACCGGGGGAGTCGACCACGGCGATGTTCGGCGGCAACTCGAACTGGCGCGGTCCGGTGTGGATGCCGGTCAACGTGCTGATCCTCCGGAGCCTGCAGCGGTACGCCTCGGTGCTCGGTTCCGAGGCCACGTTCGAGTACCCGACGGGTTCGGACCGCGTGCTCGACCTCGACGAGTGCGTCGAGGACGTGCGACGGCGGCTCATCGGGCTGTTCCTGCGGGGCGAGGACGGCCGCCGCCCGTCGGACGGGCCCGACGCCCGGTACGTGCACGACCCGAACTGGCGGGACCAGATCACCTTCAGCGAGTACTTCCACGGTGACGACGGCCGCGGTCTGGGCGCGAGCCACCAGACGGGATGGACGGGACTGGTCGCCGACCTGATCGTGCGGCCGGACCCGTCGTTCCGACGCCCGGCACGACCGTGAGCGCACCGACCACGCGATCGGTGAGTGGACCGGACGGTGTCGCAGCGAGGAGGCTGTCGCAGTGGACGCACCGGAGGACAGCGTGAACACTGACGGGATGGACATCGAAGGCTTCTACGACGCCGACCCTCGACGGCGCGCCTCGGACGAGATCTCGTTCGGTCGCGACTGGCTCGACGCCGACGGCCAGCGGTTCGAGCTCAACTGGGTGGTCGACACCGGCGAGCTCTACCTCATGGGCGAACCCGCCGAACCGGTCGAGATGGATGCCCTGGGCGACGCGTGGGTGCAGGACCTGCCGGTCGACCAGATCAAGGTCGAGGTCCTCGGCAGCATCGCCGAGCGGTCCGAGTTGGACTCGACGCTCGCCGGTTGGGAGGCCGCCATGGACGAGCCCGACGGCGTGGCCTGGATCCGACAGGCCCTCGGCTCCATCTCGTGAGACCCGCCGACCGGCCGGCGCCGCGGGCCCGGTCGGTCACGCCGACACGGCGTCGGTAGGATGACCGGGACGATGAACGACTCGGAGACGCCGGACACGCCGGGGCATGGCGCGGCAACGGTGGCCGGCACGGCGGTCGATGCGTCGACGACGACGTCGTTCGACGAGGTGATGCTCGTCCGGGTGCCGGGAAACCACCTGATGACCGACCTGCTCGGCACGCACGACGAACTGCTCGACGTGATCGAGGACGCGTTCCCGGGTACCGCCATCACCGTGCGCGGCAACGAGATCCAGACGGCGGGCACGGATGCCGCCCGGGTCGGGAAGTTGTTCGAGGAACTGGTGCTGCTCGTCGAACGTGGGCACCGACTCGACGACGCCTCCGTGCGCCGCACCATCGACATGGCCCGAGCCGACGAGCGGCCGTCCGAGGTGCTCACCCACGAGGTGTTGCGAACGCACCGCGGCAGCCCGGTGCGGCCGTCGACGAGCGGTCAGAAGCGCTACCTCGACGCGATCGCCCGCAACATCATCACGTTCGGCATCGGTCCCGCCGGTACGGGCAAGTCGTGGCTCGCCGTGGCGATGGCGGTGCAGGCGCTGCAGCGCAAACAGGTCGAGCGGATCGTGCTGACCCGACCGGCGGTCGAGGCGGGCGAGCGGCTCGGGTTCCTGCCCGGTGACCTCATGGCGAAGGTCGACCCGTACCTTCGCCCCCTCTACGACGCGCTCCACGACATGGTCGGGACCGAGGGGGCGCAGCGGTTCCTGGAACGCGGCACCGTCGAGGTGGCGCCGCTCGCGTTCATGCGTGGCCGCACGCTCAACAACAGCTTCATCATCCTCGACGAGGCGCAGAACACCTCGCCCGAGCAGATGAAGATGTTCCTCACGCGCATCGGGTTCGGCTCTCGGGCCGTCATCACCGGTGACGTCACGCAGGTCGACGTCCCGGGCGGCCGCTCCGGGCTCGACGGGATCGAGACGGTCCTCGCCGACATCGAGGGACTCGACTTCGTGCACCTGAGTTCGCGGGACGTCGTGCGGCATCGCATCGTGCAGGACATCGTCGACGCGTACGCCCGGAACCTCCCCGACCGATGAGTGACCAACCCCCGAACGTCGAGGGACGCGACGACCGATCCGACGACGTGACCGAGGTCGACCTGCCGGCTTGGTGCCGCCTGCTCGCCGCCGCGCTCGCTGCCGAAGGAGTGGCGGCCCGTGCCGAGGCCTCACTGTCGCTCGTCGACCCCTC
>CAJBIS010000418.1 GCA_903953195.1 uncultured Actinomycetes bacterium | reverse complement strand
GCGGCGTAGGCCTCGGCGTCCTTCCCCTCGCACGTCAGGTTGGCGTAGTACTCGCGCACGAGCTCCTCGGCGGTCGTCTGGACCGCGGCCTCGGGCAGGGTCCCGGCCGATGTCGCGCCGGTCGTCGTGGTCACCGACTCGAAGCCGTCGTCGTTGGTGCAGGCCGCCGCACCCAGCGTGAGGAGCGCGGCGATGGCGACGGTGAGGGAACGACGGGGCATGGGACCTCCAAGGAGTCGCAGGTGTCGACGGCCGACAGCCCGCCGCAGCCGGGGTGTCAACCGGTTGCGTGTGCGTTCCTCAGGGTACCGGTGCGGTGTGCACCCCCGGCGTACCCGTCACCCCACGGATGGGCGCTGACGGCCCGGTGGCCGCAGAACACCGGGTCAGACGCGTGCACCGATGAACTCGAGAATGGAGCGCACGACGGTCGACCCCTCACCCACGGCGGCGGCGACCCGCTTCATCGACGCGGAGCGCACGTCACCGGCGGCGAACACACCCGGCATCGACGTCTCGAACGGGAGGGGATACCGCTCCGCGAACTCCGGGATGTCGAGCGCCTCGTCCGGCAGGTTGCGACCGGTCTGCACGAAACCGCGGCGATCGAGTGCGATCGTCCCGTCGAGCCAGTCGGTGGCCGCGACCGCCCCGATGAAGCAGAAGACGCCCCGGCACGGCACGGTCTCTCGCTCGCCGGTGGCGGTGTTCTCGACGGTGGCGGACGTGACCGCGTCATCGCCGTCAAGTGCCCGGACCACGCCGCTGAGCAGCAGCCGGATGCGCGGGTCCTGCTCGATGCGGGCGACGAGGTAGTGCGACATCGTCTCCTCGAGGTTGTCGCGGCGCACGACGAGCGACACCGATGAGCACGTCTTCGCGAGCGACAGTGCGGCCTGTCCGGCCGAGTTGCCGCCTCCAACGACGATCACGTCGTGGCCGCGACAGGCTCGTCGCTCGAGCTCGGTGGTGGCGTAGTAGACGCCGGCGCCCTCGAACCGCTCGAGGTCATCGACCTCGAGGCGTCGATAACGCGCCCCCGACGCGATCACGACGGTGCGGCTGGCGACCTCGGTGCCGTCGGCCAGGTCGACGACTCGGAGATCGCCGACCGTGCGGAGGCCGGTGACCTGACACGGGCTGACCAGCCGGGCACCGAGTCGCTGGGCCTGGGTGGATGCGTGCTCGACGAGCTGTTCGCCCGACACGCCGTTCGGGAACCCGAGGTAGTTCTCGATGCGTGAGCTCGCGGCCGCCTGCCCGCCAACGGCGACACCCTCCAGGCAGACGGCGCTCAGTCCCTCGGCCACCGCGACCACGGCGGCCGCCAACCCGGCGGGGCCCAGTCCGATCACGGTGACGTCGTTGACGTGATCGGGCGGGTCGATGTGCTCGAGGCCCAGAAAGTTGGCGAACTCGGCGGTGGTGGGACGCGTGAGTTGGGCGGTCGGAGTGATCACGAGCGGGACGTCGTGCGCCGTGGCGCCGAGCGCGGCGAGGTACGCCTCGGGTTCGTCGAGCTCATCGAGGTCGACCCAGGAGTGGGGGACCTGTGAGCGCGACGCGAACACGCGCAGTGCCATGGCCTCGGCGGAGAACCGGGTGCCGATGATCTGGATCGCAGCGGAGATCGTCTCGCTCTGCCGTGAGTACTTCCGTCGGGCCTCGAACTGCGCGAACACCTGATCGGCGATGTCGGGCAGCGTCCGCATGAACTCGTCGAACCCGGCGCGCTCGATGACGAGCACCGATCCTGGGTGCACCACGACGGCGCTGACGACCGGTCGCAGTTCGAGCAGGAGATTGAACTCACCCAGGAACTGCTTCGCCGTGTGGGTGGTGACGACCTGCTGGGTGCCATCGCCGCCGCTCAGCAGGTCGACCGCGCCCTCGAGGACGACGTGGAACGACGGTGAGGCGTCGCCGGCGGTGAACAGGGTCTGGCCGGCTGTCGTGTCCGAGACCGTGCCGAACGGCAACAGGCGGGCGATGTCGTCGTCGCCGAGGGTGATCCAGTCGGTCGACGGTCGGGCGGGCATCGGTTCGTCCATGCGGGGCCTCGCTGGGAGTCGAGATCATCGGGCGCCGCCGACGTGGCGCACCCTAGTGGCGTCATCGCCGACTCGACCCCGGACGTGCCGGTCACCGGTCGCTGTGCCCGACCGGAACGGGAGAGGTACGTGAAGGCCTCTCGGGCGAACGGCGAGTGTGTCTCGTTCGTTCCATCGAGCGTGGAATGCTCTCCACAGGTCCAGGGGGGCCGCCCACCCCGAGCACCTCGTCGGGCTTCGTCGTCGTCGCCGGGCAGGGCTAACGTTCACCGAGCGATGACTACCGACGAACGGCCCGACGCCTCGACCTCAGTGGTCGGAGAGCAACACGCTGACGACCACGGTCACGGCGCGTCGAAGACCGGCGTCGCGGCACTGTCGCTGGCCGCGCTGGGCATCGTCTTCGGTGACATCGGCACGAGCCCGCTCTATGCGTTCCGGGAGACCTTCGAGCACCACGGCATCCCCGTCGATGAGCCCAATGTGCTGGGTGTCTGCTCGCTGATCCTGTGGTCGCTCGTCCTGGTCGTGTCGATCAAGTACGTGGTGTTCATCCTCCGGGCGGACAACCGGGGCGAGGGCGGCATCCTGGCCCTCACGTCACTCGTCGTCGGCGGCGACACGAGCCCGAGGATCGGTCGGCGCCTCCTGACCCTGTTGTTCCTGGGCCTCTTCGGCATGGCGCTGCTCTACGGCGACGGCGTCATCACACCCGCCATCTCGGTGCTCTCGGCGACGGAGGGCCTGAAGGTGGCGGCACCGGCGCTGTCATCGTGGGTGCTCCCCCTGGCGGTCGTCATCCTCATCGGCCTGTTCGCCATCCAGAAGCGGGGCACCGGCACCGTCGGTGCGCTGTTCGGTCCGGTGATGGTGGTCTGGTTCTCGGTGCTGGCCGTGCTCGGCGTCATCCGGATCGCCGGCAGCCCCGAGGTGCTCCGGGCCGTCAACCCGATGTACGCGTTCGAGTACCTCACGAGCAACGGGTTCGACGCATTCCTGTCCATGGGTTCGGTGTTCCTGGTGGTGACCGGTGGTGAGGCGCTCTACGCCGACCTGGGTCACTTCGGGCGACGGCCGATCCGGGCGGCCTGGTTCGCGGTGGCGTTCCCGGCGCTGACGATCAACTACTTCGGTCAGGGGGCCCTGCTGATCGAGCAGCCCGAGGCGATCTCCAGCCCGCTGTTCCTGATGGGACCGCAGTGGGCGCGCTGGCCGCTGGTCATCATGGCCACGTGCGCTGCGATCATCGCGTCGCAGGCGCTGATCTCGGGGGCGTTCTCGATGACCGTGCAGGCCATGCAGCTCGACTACCTCCCCCGACTGACCGTTCGGCACACTTCGGCCCACCACATCGGTCAGGTGTACCTGCCGCTCATCAACGTCCTGCTGGCGATCGGCTGCATCGGTCTGGTCCTCGCCTTCCGGACCTCGGCCGGCCTGGCGGCGGCCTACGGGATCGCGGTGACGGCGACCATGGGCGTCACAACCATCCTCTTCTACGCGCTCGCCCGTCACCGGTGGGGCTGGAGCGCGGCCAAGGCGCTCGCAACCTGCATCCCGTTCGCCCTGCTCGACCTGGCGTTCTTCGGTGCGAATGTCTTCAAGATCCCAGCCGGCGGTTGGTTCCCGATCGTGGTGGCGATCATCCTGATGGTCGCCATGACCACGTGGCGGACCGGACGGCGGATCGTGAGCGAGCGCATCGCCGATCGTCAGCTCAGCATCGAGGATTTCATGCGGAGTCTTCCCGAGGACGTCGTGCGGGCCCCTGGTACCGCCGTGTTCATGTTCCGGGGCGACGGCACCGCACCGCCCGCGCTGCGGACCAACACCCGCCACAACCGGGTGCTCCACGAGCGGGTCATCCTGTTGTCGGTCCGCACCGGATCCATCCCCTACGTCGCGGACGCCGACCGCTTCGAGCTGCGTGACTTCGGCCGACGCATGCACCAGGTCACGATCCACCACGGGTTCATGGAAGAGGCCGACGTGCCCGGGTGGATCGACGGTCTCGAGATCGGTGGGGCACCCATCGTCGTCGACGAGACCACGTTCTTCCTGGGTCGCGAGACGGTGATCCCGGCCGAGGTGGTCTCCATGGCCCCGTGGCGGGAGCGACTGTTCGCCGTCATGCTGCGGACCGCCGCGTCGGCATCACGATTCTTCCGGCTGCCCCCCGACCAGGTGGTCGAGGTGGGCTCCCAGGTCGAGATCTGACCGACGAGACCGTGCCGGGGTCCGGTCGGATCCGGGGCTCAGCTGAACGCGGCGATCCCCGTGATGGCCTGGCCGAGGATCAACGTGTGGATCTCGTTCGTGCCCTCGTAGGTGTAGACGGACTCGAGGTTGTTCATGTGGCGGATCACCGGGTACTCGGTGGTGATGCCGTTGGCCCCGAGCACCGATCGTGCGGTTCGGGCCACCTCGATCGCCATGCGCACGTTGTCCATCTTTCCGAAGCTGACCTGTGGGGTCGCCAGCGTGCCGGCGTCCTTCATGCGACCGAGGTGGATGGCGACGAGCGTGCCCCGCTGCACGGCCACCATCATGTCGACGAGTTTCTGCTGGGTGAGCTGGAACCCTGCGATCGGCTGGTCGAACTGCTGACGCTCGAGCGCGTAGTCGAGTGCCGCCTCGTAACAGGCACGCGCCGCCCCGACGGCACCGAACGAGATGCCGAAGCGCGCCTCGTTGAGGCAACTGAGCGGTCCGCGCATGCCGCTCACGTTCGGGAGCACCGCCGCGGCAGGGAGCCGCACGTCCTCGAGGACGAGTTCCGACGTCACCGACGCCCGCAGCGACACCTTGCGGTGGATCTCGGGGGCCGAGAAGCCGGGCGTCGACGTGGGCACCACGAAGCCGCGGACCGCGCCGCGGTCGGGTCCGTCGGGATCGGTGCGTGCCCACACCACGGCGACGTCGGCGATCGACCCGTTGGTGATCCACATCTTGGCGCCGTTGAGCACCCAGTCGCCCGAGGCGTCCTGACGTGCCGTGGTGCGCATCGATGACGGGTCCGAACCCGAGTCGGGTTCGGTGAGTCCGAAGCAGCCGATGAGCTCGCCGGCGGCCATGCCGGGCAGCCACTCCTGCTTCTGCTCCTCGGAACCGAATGCGTGGATCGGGAACATGGCGAGCGAGCCCTGCACCGACACGAAGCTGCGGGCACCCGAGTCGCCGGCCTCGAGTTCCATGCACGCGAGTCCGTACGCAGTGGCCGACGTGCCGGCACATCCGTAGCCGTCGAGATGCATGCCGAGGACGCCGAGCGAACCGAACTCCGTCGCCATCTCACGTGGGAACGTGCCGGCATCGAACCACTCGCCGACGTCGGGGAGCACCCGCTTCGCGACGAAGGTCCGGACGGTGTCCCGCAGCAGGGTCTCCTCGTCGCTCAGCAGGGCATCGGTGTCGAGGACGTCCCGGGGGTCGACGTGCTGGGGGAGCGGCGCGTGGGTCATGGAGCACAGGGTACGCCGCGGCGTCCGGCCGGTCGTCGTGCTGGGGAACCCCGATCCGAGGCGCCCGGACCGGGGCTCGCACGGGTGTTGGGCGGCGGGCGCGCAGCCCGTAGCCTTGAGGCTCATGGCAACTGAGGGGGCAGTGACGCCGTTCAGGTCCGTGGCGCCCCGGATGGGGTTCGTGCCGGGCTTCGACGGCATCCGCGGCATCGGCATCCTGCTGGTGCTGTTCAACCACGCCTACTCGGATCTCTCACCGAGCGTTGCCGGCATCATCGACGTCTTCTTCGTGATGAGCGCGTTCCTCATCACCACGCTGCTGCTGCAGGAGCACCGCGACCAGAACAACATCAGCATGCGGAAGTTCTACGCGCGGCGTGCGGTGCGCCTCCTGCCGTCGGCGTACCTGTGCATGGCGGTGTGGGTTGTCGTGTGCCTGTTGTTCGACCGCGGCCGGCTCTCGACGCTGTTCCGGGAGATCGGCGCGGCGGTGCTCTACGTCTACGAACTGTTCTTCCCGGTGGGTCTCGGTTTCCTCGACCCCAAACTCGTGGCGGAGCTGTCGCTCGACCCGTTCTGGTCGCTGGCGGTGGAGGAGCAGTTCTACCTGCTCATCGCGGTCACCGTGCTGGTGTGCATCCGGAAGCGGTGGATGGTGCAGCTGTCGGTGGTGCTGGCGCTCATCGCGACGTGGATCGCCTGGCAGCGGTGGTCCGGGGTGCCGGGGCCGGTCCCGATCCCGGACGACCCGGCGAACGCCAATCCGCTCGTGCGGGGCCTGAGCCTGCTGTGGTTGTCTCGCCCCGACTCGCTCATGTGGGGTGTCGGGCTGGCGGTGCTGAACGCCAAGCTGCCCGATCCGCTGCCTGACGCGTGGCGGCGTTGGCTGCCACGGGTGGGCATGGTCGGCCTCGTCGTCGCGTTCGCGTCGATGTTCCTCGCCAGCGGGTTCCTGAACGAGCTCGCGGGCAAGCTCGGTGTTCCGTACCCGTACATCCCGATGGCGCCGAGGACGATGGTCGAGTCGTCACGCGGGATCTACTGGATCAACTTCGGCCACACCGTCAGTGCGGTGGCGGTCATGCCCGCGCTGTTGTGCATGGTCCGTCACAAGGACTGGATCGCCAACCGGGTGCTCGGGGTGAAGCCCATCCGCTTCCTCGGCCGGATGTCGTACACGCTCTACGTGTGGCACACGCTCGTGTTCTTCATCGTCCTCGACCTCCTGGGCGGGAGCACGGTGCTCGG
>CAJBIS010000417.1 GCA_903953195.1 uncultured Actinomycetes bacterium | reverse complement strand
GTCGCCGGTCCACGGCGTGCATGCCCAACTCCACACAGTCCCGGTGCTTCATGGACACGTAGTTGGCGCTCGGACCGTCATCACCGACGAGGACGGTGGCCAGACCGGGCGTGATGCCTCGGTCGGCGAGCGCCTCGATGCGGGTCCGCAGTTCGTCCTTGACGACCGCGGCGAGCGCCTCGCCGTCCATCGTGATCGCAGTCATCGGCGCCGATCCTACGCCGCTGCGACCCTCACCCCGTGGTGCGACGGTTCCCGGACGCCCCGACCTGCGGCCGGATGCGATGATGGCGGCGATGGCCTCGGTCGCCCCCGACACCACGGACCCCGATCCGACCGACCGGTCGACGGGAGCGCCATCGACCGTCGGTGCCGGCAACGGTTCGGGCGCGGCGCCGCCGGCGTGGGCCGACTGGCCGAAGGCGCTCGGGCTGTTCCTGTCGATCTTCGCCGTGATGCTCGTCGCGCAGTACGTGTCGTTCCGGTACTGGGGTGTGAAGACGAGCCCCGACCTGGCGTTCCCCGGTCGGAGCCTCCTCGACGGGCTCGTGCGGTTCGACGGCGGCTGGTACGTCAACATCAGCCGCGAGGGGTACGGCCTGCGACCGGGCGCGCAGTCGAACGTGGCGTTCTTCCCGTCGTACCCGCTCGCCATGCGCGGCGTGGCCGTCGTCGTGCGCGACCACGTGCTCGCCGGCATCACGCTCACCGCACTCAGCGGCGCCGGCGTGAGCGTGGCGCTGTGGACGTGGTTGGGCCGCGTCGGGCTGCAGGGCCGGGAACGCTGGACGGCGTTCGCCGCGCAGCTGCTCTACCCGTACGGCTTCTTCCTGTACGGCGTCATCTACAGCGACACGTTCATCCTGCTCGCCGCCATCGGCGTGTTCCTGCTCGCCGAGTCGAAGCGGTGGTGGCTGGCCGGACTGCTCGGGATCGTGGTCACCGGTGGGCGACCCGCCGGGTTCGCCATCGCCATCGCGCTGATCGTGTTCTCGCTCGAGCGCAACGGCACGCTGCACCCGCCGAGCGGTGACGGTCTGCTCGCCCGCTGGAAGGTGCCCGTCCGGTTCGACCGGTCGAAGCTGCGCGCCAACCAGGTCCTGCCCGGCGTCATCTCACTCAGCGGCATCGCCGCCTACAGCACCTACCTGTGGGTGCGATGGGGCGACCCGAAGCTGTACTCGACGGTGCAGGAGTACTGGGGTCAGGCCGACGGCCCGGCCACCTGGACCAAGGAGTACTACCGGAGCCTGTTGGCCAACACGAAGTGGTCGGAGTTGCTGAGTCGACCGCAGTCCGGCCTCGAGGTCGGCACCCGGAGCGTGCAGGCGCTCATCCTCATCGCCGTGCTGTGCGCCGTGCCGTTCATCGGTCGGAAGTTCGGCTGGGGGTACGCCACGCTGGTCGCCGTCGGCGGCGCGGTGCCGCTGGTGTTCTCGGCGGACTTCCAGGGCAGCGGCCGGTACATGATCGCGGCGTTCCCGGCGTTCGCCCTGTTCGGCTCGTGGCTCGCCCGCCGGCCGGCACTGGCCCGGGGCTGGCTGGTGGCGTCCGGTCTGGCCGCCGTGGCGATGATGATGTTCTACTCACACGGGGTGTACCTGACGTGAGCGTGCCGAACCAGCGACGAGCGATGCCATGACCGACGACCGACAGCACCATGACGCGCCGGCCGATGACGAGCCGGCCGATGACGCACTGAGCACACGCGGCCTGTCGTACGTGATCCCCGCGTACAACGAGGAGCGCTCGATCGCCCGCATGGCCGAGGCGGCGCGCGAGGCGGCGGCCGACCTGATCGAACTCGGCGAGATCGACGCCTACGAGATCGTGATCGTCGACGACGCGTCGACCGACAGCACGGCCGCGGTGTGCGCCGAGCTCGCCGACGCCGATCCGAACGTCGTCGTCCTGCGGAACGAGACGAACCTGAAGCTCGGCGGCACGCTGCGAGCCGGGTTCGCCCGGGCACGAGGCCACTGGGTGCTCTACACCGACGCCGACCTGCCGTTCGACCTGTGGGAGCTGCGCACCGCGTTCCGACTGCTGCGCACCTACGACGCCGACATCGTCTCGGCCTATCGGTTGTCGCGCACCGGCGAAGGGTTGCGGCGACTCATCTACTCGCACATCTACAACACGATGATCAAGGTGCGGTTCGGACTCAAGGTGCGCGATGTGAACTTCGCCGGGAAGCTGATGCGCCGCGCCGTGCTCGACGCGGTGACCCTGACCAGCGAGGGGTCGTTCATCGACGCCGAGTTGCTGATCCGGGCCGAACGAGCCGGGTTCCGAGTCGTCCAGTTCGGCGTCGACTACTTCCCCCGCACCCGAGGCGTGTCGACGCTGTCGTCGTGGAACGTGATCCGCACGCTGCTCGACGAGATGCGCCAGATCGGTCCGGACCTCGACCGGGGCCGCAACGCATCGTGAGTCCCGGCAGCGGCACCCGCCTGCTCATCGTCAACGCCGACGACTTCGGCCTGACCCCGGGCGTCTGCACCGGCATCCTGCGCGGGCACCGCGACGGGATCATCTCGAGCACCACGGCGCTCGCCGTCGGACCGGCGTTCGCCGCGCACGCGCCGGCGCTCGTCGACAGCGGCCTGCCCGCCGGCGCGCACCTGGCCGTCGTCGGTGAGGACCCGCCGGTGCTGTCGGCCGCCGAGATCCCGACGCTGGTCGACGAGCACGGCCGGTTCCCGCTGTCGTGGCGGACGTTCGTGCGCCGTGCCGCCCTCGGGCGGATCGACCGCGACGACCTGCGGCGCGAGTTCCGGGCGCAGATCGAGGTGCTGCGCGCCGCAGGCGTGCAACCGACCCACGTCGACGCGCACCAGAACGTGCACCTGTGGCCGTCCGTCGCCGACGTGGTGATCGAGGTGGCCCGCGACGATCGGATTCCGGCGCTGCGCCTGACGCGCTCGCACGTGTGGACGCCCACGTCGCTCGGTGTGCGCACGTTGTCCGCGGCGCTCGAGCGTCGGGCGCGACGGGCGGGCATGACCGTGCCGGCGTCGTCGACCGGACTCGACGAGGCCGGTCATCTGACCCAGGCACGCCTGCTCACCGCCGTGGCGGAACTCGCGGCCACCGGCGCGCCGAGCGCCGAACTCGCCACGCACCCCGGCGAGGCCGACGACCCCGAACGGCTCCGCTACGAGTGGGACTACACGTGGCCCGACGAGCTCGCCGCGTTGTGCTCGGCCGAGACACGCGACGCCGTGGCGCGAGCCGGGTTCGAACTCGGATCGTTCGCCGACCTGGTGGCGGCGTCAGCGTGAACGCGCCGGCGCTCACTGCGGCACGGCGGCGCTGAACCATGGGCCGCGTCGACGCCCCGAGCCGACAGGTCATCGGCGCCTACCGCGACTCACGCGGCGACCAGGTGCACGTGGCGCTGCGGGTCGCCACCTGTCCGGTGCGCGACGTGCTCGACGCGATCCCGGCGGGTGGGGTGCTGCTCGATGTCGGCTGCGGTCACGGGCTGTTCTCGCTGCTCGCAGCGCTCGACGACCCGACGCGCCGGGTCGTCGGCGCCGATCTGGACGCCGACAAACTCGTCGAGGCCCGGCGGGCCGCCGACCGCCTCGGCGTCACCGACCGGGTCGACTTCGTGCACGGCCACGACGGCGCACTCCCCCTCGACGCGCTCCCCGAGGGTGGTGCCGACGCCGTGCTCTGCGTCGACGTGCTCTACCTGCTGGGCCTGGACCGGGCCGAGGCGCTGCTGCGGGCCATGGCCCGAGCCGTGCGGCCCGGCGGGACGGTCGTGGTGAAGGAGATGGGATTCGAACCGGCGTGGAAACGTCGGTTCACCGAACTGCAGGAGTTCGGCGCCACCAAGGTCCTCCGCTACACCGAGGGCGAGCAGGTCGAGTTGGTCCCGCCCGAACTGATGCTGGGCACGCTCGCCGACGAGGGTCTGTCGGTGCGGGTCGAGCAGGTCGATCGGCACCACCTGCACCCGCACCTGCTGTTGGTCGCCACCGCGCCGGTGGACTGAGCGGTCGAACGGTCGGCCGCGCCGTCGACGGTTCCACTGCGCTGCCGGCGACGGTGCTGCGTGCTCGCCGAATCCGGCAACGGT
>CAJBIS010000416.1 GCA_903953195.1 uncultured Actinomycetes bacterium | reverse complement strand
GGCGGCCTGCGTCGGAGGTCACATCCGGATCCGGGCATTTAGTGCTAAATGATGGTGTTATGCAGATCGTGACCAACACCGCGACAGCGTCCAAGAAGCGAACCTCTCACGACCCGGTCGGGCTGTACCTCGAGGAGATCGGTCGCCATCCGCTGCTCACCCCACAGGGCGAGCAGCAGCTGGCACGGGCGATCGCCGCTGGGCGCGACGCCGAGTCCGAGCTGGCCGTGCTGAACGGCTCCGCAACGCCGGCACAGCGGCGGCAGCTGAAGCGCACCGCGACCGAGGGACGCCAAGCGGCCGAGACGTTCGTGAACTCGAACCTCCGGCTCGTGGTCTCGGTGGCCAAGCGCTACCAGTCCTCAGGCGTGCCGCTCCTCGACCTGATCCAGGAGGGCAACCTCGGCCTCATCCGGGCGGTCGAGAAGTTCGATGCCGAGAAGGGATTCCGCTTCTCCACCTACGCGGTCTGGTGGATCCGTCAGTTCATCTCCCGCGGCATCGCCGGCAGTCGCTCGTCGGTCCGCCTCCCGTCGCGGGCCAACGACGAACTCCTCCGCCTGCGTGAGACGACGACGTTCCTCGAGCAGACCCTGGGTCGCCCGCCGAAGCTCGCCGAGCTCGCGGACGCCGCCGGTCTCGCCGAGGAGCGGGTGATCGAACTGCAGCGGGTGTCCGCCGACCCCATCTCGCTGTCCGGCACGGTCGGCGATGACGGTTCAGCCGAACTCGGCGACTTCATCGAGGACGAACGTGCCACCGCCGAGCTCGACTCGGTGACCACGAGACTGCTGCCGTCGGAGTTCGAGGACATGATGTCGGTCCTCGACGACCGGGAGCGGAACATCCTGAGTCTGCGGTTCGGCTTCAACGACAACGAGCCCCGCTCGGTGGCGCAGGTGGCCGAGGAGGTCGGACTCTCCCGTGAACGGATCCGCCAGCTCGAGCACCGGGGGCTGGCCAAGCTGATGCACCCGTCCTGGCGGGCCGTCGGCCGCTTCCTCGATGCCTGAGGCCGGCGCCATGGTGGACCTCGAACCGGCGACGACCGGCGCGGCCCCGCTGGCACTGCGCGAGGTCGCCGACCTGCTCGGGCTGCACTACATGACCGTGTACCGCTACGTGCGCAGCGGACGGTTGCCCGCCACCAAGGTGGCCGACGAGTGGCGGGTCGACCCGGCCGATCTCTCCGCACTCCGACCCGTCCCGGCCAAGGGGCGCAAGGCCGCACCGGACCGGGTCGAGGTGTCGCGCCGTCTCGAGTCGCGACTCGTGGTCGGCGACGAGTCCGGCGCATGGGGTGTGGTCGACGCCGCCATGGCCGCGGGCGCGCCGCCCGAGGCCGTCCTGACCGAACTGCTCGCTCCGGCACTGCATCGCATCGGCGAGCGCTGGGCGGCCGGCGCGATCGAGATCGCGGACGAACACCGGGCCTCGGCCGTCGCCAATCGACTCATCTCCCGGCTCGGTCCGCACTTCGTGCGCCCCGGTCGTCGCCGCGGGACCGTCGTCCTCGGTTCGGTCGCGGGTGATCGGCACTCGCTCCCCACGGCGATCATGGGCGATCTGCTCCGCGGCGCCGGTTTCGACGTGCTCGACCTGGGCGCCGACACCCCGGCCGAATCGTTCGTGTCCACCGCGGCCGGTGTCGATCGGCTCGTCGCCGTCGGCATGTGCGTCTCGGATCCGGATCTGCTCGACGCCGTCCGGGTCCAGGTCAGCGAGGTGCGAGACGCCCTGCCCGGGCTCGCGCTGTTGGTCGGCGGCAACGCCGTCGACAGCGCCGAGGTCGCGGCGTCGGTGGGCTCGGACGGGTGGGCCGACTCGCCGGACGCCGTCGTCGAACTGTTCGCTTCGATGGCTGCGGCGTCGGTGGACTAGACCCTGTGCCATGCCGGCGACCCGTCACGCCCTCATCGCATCGATCACCCAGGACCTGTTGAACGACCTGATCCTCTTCGCCGTCGGCGAGGGCGTTCCCATCGAGCCGTTGCAGCGGCCGGTCGCCCTCCCGGGCATGGGTGAGGTCGAACTCCACCTGGCGCTCACGATCACGGGCGGATCGTTCGATCTGCGCGGCGACGACGGGGGTCGCGCTCGGGTCGTCGTGAACGGCGTCGGCGTGGTGAGCGTCGAGGCGTCCGGATTCACCGGTGACCAGCTCGAGGGCGAGGCCACCGGGTTCCCATCCGTTCCCGCTCCCATTCCGGTGCGCGTCGAGGCGCTCGTCGACCCGGCGCTCGCCCTGCGGGACGACCACACCGTGCAGGTGGGACTCGACCTGAGCCGAGCCGAACTGGTGTCGTTGCTGGTCGATCCGGATGCACCCGTTCCCGAGGGCGTCGATCCCGACACCTGGACGTCGCTCACGCAGATGGTGCAGATGCTGTTCGCGTCGATGGGAGACGACCTGTTCGCGTCGCTCGGCGAGCACGTCGGAGCGATCGGCATGGATCTGGGCCCGGACGTCGGACTGATCCTCAGCCAGCTCGGCGTGGAGTACGGCCCGGCCGAGGTCCGGGTCGGTTCCGGCACGATGACCTTCGCGCTCCCGGCCAACGGTGAGTGCCGGGGGCACGCCCATCCGGTACCGGTCGCCGGGAAGTGCGTCGGGATCGGTGTGGCCGCCTCCGGGGTCGATCATCTCGGTCGGATGCTGGTGCAGCGGGCACTCGGCGGCATGTCCCTGCCGTTCGAACTCGACGTCGAACTGGCCGAGCAGCAGGTCGGCAGCCGGCTGCGCAACACCCGGATCTTCGACCGCCTCCCGGACCTGCGATCGGCGCTGCGCGCCGAGATCCGGCCCCGTCTGGTCGGCGGCCGCTTCGAGCTC
Organism: uncultured Actinomycetes bacterium; assembly: GCA_903953195.1. Classification (GTDB taxonomy): domain Bacteria; phylum Actinomycetota; class Acidimicrobiia; order Acidimicrobiales; family Microtrichaceae; genus SXMI01. Next base: position 5,135 of record CAJBIS010000416.1, on the reverse strand, counting down.
AGCCTGCAGGCTGCGTGGGTCGAACTGCCGGCAGCCGCCCCGTCGTTCATCAACGACCTGAGCCGTCGCGTCGGCGGGCTGGTGTCGATGGCGCCGATGCGCCTGCGGTTCCCCGCCGTGATCGGCGCGCCGCTGATCCCGGGCAGCGACGACACGATTCCGGTGCGCGTCGACGACCTGCGCGTCACCGGCGACGGCGTCGGTGTCGTGCTCACGCTCGACTGAACGACCCGGCGACGAGACCGCGAGCCGCACCGTGCCCACCCCCGCTCTCCGACCGATCCTCGCTCGCGACGGCATCTTCAATGCCCGTGACCTGGGCGGGGTGCCGACCCGGGACGGTCGCTACGTGCGGCCGAACGCGCTGGTGCGCGCCGATGCGCTGCACCGGGCGGGCGACCGGTCCGCGCAGGCGCTCGCCGAGCACGGCGTGACGCTCGTGCTCGACCTGCGCGACGAGGCCGAACGCGCACGCGAGGGGGTGCTCGCCGTCGATGGCATCGTCGTCGAGCACCTGCTGGTGCTGGACCCGCACTACGAGTGGTACGACACCGACGCCGCGCTGGCCGAGCGGTACGTCGAGATCCTCGACCGGTTCGCCGATCGGTTCATCGGCGGCATCGAACTCGTGGCGGAGGCTCCCGGCGGCGTCGCCTACCACTGCGCCGTCGGCAAGGACCGCACCGGACTGCTCACCGCGCTGCTGCTCGGCGCGCTCGGCGTCGACGAGGAGACGATCGTCGCCGACTACGCACGTTCGTCGCTGGCGATCACGGTGCAGGCGACGTGGGCGTTGATCTACGGCGTCTACGACCGGCCCGTCACCGACGAGGACCTCGAGTCGGGGGTGTGGTCGGCCCGGCCCGACACGATGCGGGCCACGTTGGCGTGGCTGCGGGCCGAACACGGTGGCGTCGAGGGCTACCTGACGGCGGCCGGACTCGCCCCGGAGGTGCCCGAGGCGCTCCGGGCCCGGCTGCTGGTCGACGACCCGCCGGAATAAGCCCACCGGTCCCCTCGGTTGCACGCTTCGTGCTCTCCACCGGTGATCTCGTCCCCGACTTCGACCTGCCCGACCAGAACGGCCAGCAGGTCTCGCTCGACTCGCTCCTGGCCAACGGGCCCGTGGTGTTGTTCTTCTACCCGAAGGCCATGACCACGGGCTGCACCAAGGAGTCGTGCCACTTCCGCGACCTCGCCGGCGAGTTCGCCGAGGTCGGCGCCCAGCGGGTCGGCATCTCGGCCGACAAGCCGGAGAAGCAGGCCGACTTCGACGCCAAGCACGGTCTCGGCTACCCGCTGCTGTCGGATCCGGATCGCACGGTCGCCCGCATCTTCGGCGTGAAGCGCCCCGGTCCGCTCATGAACAAGCGGGCCACGTTCGTGATCGGCACCGACAAGCGCATCCTGTCGGCCATCTCGTCCGAGGTGAACATGGACGTCCACGCCGACCAGGCGCTCGACGTCCTGCGTCAGACCGCCGCCCGCTGACCTCCGGCAACGCGCCGCGCCCTCGCCCCGGGTCGATGTGACGACTCGCCGAACCGTCTGGGTCCTCGGCGACCAGCTCGACGCCGAGTTGGGTGCGCTCGCCGACGCCCGGCCCGGGCGCGACACCGTCGTCCTGATCACGTCGACGTCCAAGGTCGACGGTCGCCCCTGGCACCGCCAACGCCTGCACCTGGTGCTCAGCGCCATGGCGCACCTCGCCGCCGAGCTCCGTGACGCCGGATTCACCGTCGACGAACGGACCGCCGAGGACATGGCCACCGGGCTGGCACAGCACTGCGCCGAGTTCGGCATCGACGAGGTGGTGGGCACCGAGGCGAACTCGCCCGTCGCCCGGCGGATGCAGTCCCGCCTCGGCGTGCGCACCGTTCGGTCCACCCAGTTCCTGTGTCACCCGGACGACTTCGCGGACTGGGCGGCGGACCGGTCCGGGCGGCTCCGCATGGAGGACTTCTACCGTTGGCAGCGGGTCCGGCTCGGCGTGCTCGTCGACGGCGACGAACCCGAGGGCGGCACCTGGAACCTGGACGCCGACAACCGTGAACCCCCGCCTCGTGACGGACGGTCGTGGCCGACGAATCCGTCCATCGCACTCGACGCGATCGACCGGCGGGTGCTCGACGCGTTGCCCGACGGCGTCGTCGGTGCGCTGCCCGCCGGCGACTGGCCGGTGACCCGGACCCAGGCGCTGGCGCGGCTGGCGTCGTTCATCGAGCACGGATTGCCGGTGTTCGGTCCCCACGAGGACGCCATGTTGGGAGCCGAGTGGAAGCTGGCGCACTCGACGCTGTCGTCGAGCCTGAACCTGGGCCTGCTGCGTCCCCGCGAGGTGGTCGCCGCCGCCGAGGACGCGTACCGGTCCGGCCGGGTGCCGCTGGCGTCGGCCGAGGGGTTCATCCGGCAGATCATCGGGTGGCGTGAGTACGTGTGGGGGCTGTCGTGGTGGTGGGCCGATGGCCCGGACGGCGGATGGCGCGACTGGAACGCGCTCGACGCCCACCGCCCGCTCCCGCCGGTGTTCCGCACCGGCGAGACCGACATGGCCTGCGTTGCGAACGTGGTCGACGGCGTCCGGGATCACGCGTACGCGCACCACATCGAACGGCTGATGGTGCTCGGCAACCTGTGCCTGCTCGCCGGCGTCGAGCCGGTCGAGCTGGTCGACTGGATGTGGGAGAACTTCGTCGACGGCGCCGAATGGGTGATGCTGCCGAACGTCATCGGCATGTCGCTGTGGGCCGACGGTGGTCGCATGGCGACCAAGCCGTACGCCAGCGGTGGGGCGTACCTGAACCGGATGAGTGACCACTGTCGTGGGTGCCGCTACGACCCGAAGCAGCGCACCGGCGACGACGCGTGTCCGTTCACGACCCTCTACTGGGATTTCCTGGCGCGCAACGAGGATCGTCTGCGCGGCAACCACCGGATCTCCACGCAGCTCGGCGGGATGCGCCGCCTGGCCGACCTGGACCAGACTCGGGCCCGCGCCCGGGACGTGCTCGGGATGCTCGACGGGGGGGACCTGTGACCGCGCCCGATCCGGCGAACACCACACCGCTCGACGACGCCGTCCTCGATGCCGCCGTCCTCGACGCCGCGCACCGCGACCCCGGCGCCACGTCGCTCCACCGTCTGCCGATGCGGCCGCTGCTGGTGCCCTGCCCGGACGTCCCCACGGCCCGGAAGGTCGACGGCACCGACCCGGCGACGTTCGAGACGTCGCCGTGGTGGGTGAGTCTGGACGGGCGTTGGACGCTGGACGTGCACCGGTCGCCCGGCGGACCGGGCGAACTCCAGGTCGACGTGCCCGGGGCCTGGACGCTGCAGGGCCTCGACGCGCCGCACTACACGAACGTCGTGATGCCGTGGTCGACCGACGACGCGGCCACCGAGCCGCCGTTCGTGCCCGAGCACAACACCGTCGCCACCTACCGGCGTGAGATCAGCGTGCCGCGCGACTGGCGTGGCCGCCGTGTGGTGCTGCGGGTCGGCGCCGCCGAGTCGTTCCACGCCGTCCACGTCGACGGGGAGTTCGTCGGGTTCGGCACGGACTCGCGGCTCGCCTCGGAGTACGACGTGACGGCGCACCTGCGTCCCGGTCGTCGTGCCGAGGTGGCGATCACGGTGTGGCGGTTCTCGGCCCAGTCGTGGGTCGAGGACCAGGACCAGTGGTGGCACGGCGGACTGCAGCGCAGCGTCGTCATGTACAGCACCGCGCCGAACCATCTGGCCGAGGTCGCGCTCGTGCCCGGACTGACTCCGGGGGCATCGACCGACTCGGCAACCGGCACGTTGCGCGGCGAGGTCCGCGTCGCCGGACCCGCCACGCATGAACCGGGCTGGACGGTCGAGACCGTGGTCGAGACGCTGGGCGGTCGACGGGTCATCACGACCGGTCGCACCTCGGTGCCCACGTGGGACGGCTCCACCGAGGCCGCCGCGCTCATCTCCGGGACGTACACCCGTCCGGGCGTGGTGGACGTCGACCTGGGTGCCGATGGGATTCGACCGTGGTCCTCGGAGACCCCATCGCGGTACCGGGTGGTGCTGGTCCTGCGTGACCCGGCGGGTTCGGTCGTCGAGTGCACGGCGCTGCGGACCGGGTTCCGGTCCGTCGAGGTGGGCGACCGGCAGCTCCGCATCAACGGCGCACCGGTGCTGTTGTGGGGCGTGAACCATCACGAGCACGACCCGGAACTCGGTCGTGCCGTCCCGGCGTCACTGACCCGACAGGACCTGTGTCTGATGAAGGCGCACAACCTGAACGCGGTGCGCGCCAGCCACTATCCGCACGACGAGCACTTCGCGGAGCTGTGCGATGAGCTCGGCCTCTACGTGGTCGACGAGGCCAACGTCGAGTCACACGCCCGCCAGACGTCGTTGTGCCACGACCCGTCGTACGCCGGCACGATGGTCGAGCGGGTCGAGCGCATGGCCCGTCGTGACGTGCACCATCCGAGCGTCATCGTGTGGTCACTCGGCAACGAGTCCGGCGACGGGCCGCCCCAGGCCGAGGCCGCAGCGTTCCTCCGGCGCTTCGACCCGTCCCGGCCGGTGCAGTATGAGGGTCCGTTCATGCACGACCTCTTCGCCACCGCCGACGTGAGCGACGTCGTGTGTCCGATGTACGCGTCGGTCGCCGACATCCGTGCCTGGGCCGAGCGTGGTGACGATGCGCGTCGACCGCTGATCCTGTGCGAGTACTCGCACGCCATGGGCAACTCGTCGGGGTCGCTGGCCGACTACCGCCGGGCGGTGCGGGACACGCCCGGGTTCCAGGGCGGGTTCATCTGGGAGTGGCTCGAGCACGGCATCGCGCTCGACGGCCGCACCGGACCGTCGGGCCGCCCGGTGTGGGGCTACGGCGGCGACTTCGGCGACACGCCGCACGACTCGAACTTCGTGTGCGACGGCCTGGTGGCCGCCGACCGTATGACGTACCCCGAGCTGGCCGAGGTCCGCTGGCTGGGCCGCCCGGCCGAGGTCACCGCCGTCGACGCCGCCAAGGGCCGGGTGCAGGTGGCCAACCACCGGTGGTTCACCGACCTCTCGGACCTGCGGGCGCAGTGGGTGCTGCAGGTGGACGGCGAGGCCGTGGCCACCGGCACGCTCGACGTCGCCGCGCT
>CAJBIS010000415.1 GCA_903953195.1 uncultured Actinomycetes bacterium | reverse complement strand
TGCGAACCCATCGCGGGTGTCACCCGACGGCAGGGCCGGCTGGGGCACGTGTCCCTCGAGCCAGGTGCGGCACTCGGCCCGGAAGGCTGACTCGCTGTCGCTCCACGTCAGATCCACGAGGGCAGTCTGCCGCGCGACCTGACGAGTCGTCAGATCCACCCGTTCAGACCGACTGGCCAACCTTCGCCCACTCCGGCCAATCCTCGGGGCGCGGCGCGACCGGTATCCCATAGGGTCACCTCCGCCACGGCGCACCACCACGCCCGGCCGAGCCACCTCGTCGACCGTCACCGGGAGCGCCGCGCCATGACCGACCCCTACGAACCACGGCCCGAGCACCACTTCACGTTCGGCCTGTGGACCGTCGGCAATCAGGGCCGCGATCCGTTCGGCCACGAGACCCGGCCGCCGCTCGACCCGGTCGAGACCGTGCACCGCCTCGCTGAACTCGGCGCCTACGGCGTCAACTTCCACGACGACGACCTGATCCCGCCGGGCTCGTCACCCCGGGAGCGTGACGAGATCGTGGCGCGGTTCCGCGACGCGCTCGACGAGACGGGGATGCGGGTGCCGATGGCCACCACCAACCTGTTCTCGAATCCCGTGTTCGCCGACGGCGCGTTCACGGCGAACGACCCGGCCGTGCGGCGCTACGCCATGCAGAAGACGCTCGCCGCGATCGACCTCGGCGCCGAACTCGGCGCGACCACCTACGTGATGTGGGGCGGCCGCGAAGGGGTCGAGTGCGACGCGGCGAAGGACGTCGGCGCCGCGCTCGACCGGTACGCCGAGGCGGTCAACGTGTGCTGCGCCCACGTCCGCGAACGCGGCCTGGACCTTCGCTTCGCGCTCGAGCCGAAGCCCAACGAACCCCGCGGTGACATCTTCCTCCCGACCGTCGGCCACGCGCTCGCCTTCATCGACGCACTCGAGTGGCCGGACATGGTGGGACTCAATCCGGAGTTCGCCCACGAGACCATGTCGGGGTTGTCGTTCCACCACGCCGTGGCCCAGACCCTGTGGGCCGGAAAGCTGTTCCACATCGACCTGAACGCGCAGCGGATCGGCAAGTACGACCAGGACTTCCGGTTCGCCTCGGAGGGACAGCGCGACGCGTTCTACACGGTCCGCCTGCTGGAGTCGTCGGGCTGGGACGGCATGCGCCACTTCGACGCGCACGCGTATCGCACCGAGGACCGGGACGGCGTGTGGGACTTCGCCCGCGGCTGCATGCGGAGCTACCTGATCCTCGCCGAGAAGGCCCGGCGCTTCGACGCCGACCCCGAGATCGCCGAGGCGCTCGCCGCGGCCCGATCCGACGCGCTGCACGAGGCGCAGGTCGACTGGAACGATCCGGCCTCGCTCGCGGCACTGCGTGCCGAGACGTTCGACCTCGACGCCCTGAGCGGACGCGGCCACGCCCACGAACGACTCGACCAACTGGTCGTCGAGTTGCTGCTCGGCGTGCGATGAACCGTCGCAGGTTGGTGGCCGGCGTCGATTCGTCGACACAGGCCACCAAGGTCGAACTCCGTGACGCCGAGACGGGCGAACTCGTCGCCCACGG
>CAJBIS010000414.1 GCA_903953195.1 uncultured Actinomycetes bacterium | reverse complement strand
GGACACCCGCCCAGGTGGCCGAGGCGCTGTCCGGCGCCGGGCTCGCCGAACTCACCGAGGCGACCTGCGCGTGGTTCGACATCACCGAGGGCGGCAATTTCGAGGGTCGGTCCATCCCCAACCGCCTCCGCCATCGAGGCGACTGGACCCGCTCCGACGAACTCGACGCCGCCCGACAGGCTCTGTTCGACGCCCGCGGCGCACGACCGCGACCGGGTCTCGACGACAAGGTGCTCACCGAGTGGAACGGGCTGTTCCTCGCGGCACTCGCCGAGGCGGCCGCCGCAACCGGCCGTGACGACTGGCTGGCCGAGGCGGAACGCACCGCCACGTTCCTGTGCGAGCGACTTCGACGCGCCGATGGCCGCTGGTTGCGTTCCTGGCAGGCCGATGCCGGCGACGGATCGGGTGGCGCCCAGCACCTGGCCTACGCCGCCGACCACGGGGCGCTGCTCGACGGATTCCTCTGCCTGTACGAGGCGACCGGTACGCCGCGTTGGCTGGACGAGGCGACCTCGGTCGCGCATGCCCTGGCCGAGCGGTTCTGGGATCCCGACGGTGGCGTGTTCACCACCGGCGACGACGCCGAGGCGCTGCTGACCCGGCCGCGGGAACTCACCGACAACGCGACCCCGTCCGGGTCGAGCCTGGCGGCGGTCGGCTTCCTCCGACTCGAGGCGCTGACCGACGAGCGTCGCTTCGGCGAACTCGCTCGGACCCTCCTGCGCAACCTCGGCCCGCTCGCCGCCCGCCACCCACTCGGCTTCGGCCACCTGCTGTGGGCCGTCGAACTCACCACCGTCGGCACGACCGAGGTCGTCATCACCGGCACGCGCCCCGATCTGGTCCGTGTGGTGCACCAGCGGTTCACTCCGACGACGGTGCTGGCATGGGGTGAGCGCGGCGAGGGCCCACTGTGGGACGGCCGCGACGAGACCGGCGACGCGGGCCGTGCCTACGTGTGCCGCCAGCACGCGTGTCGTGCACCGGTGGACACCCCGGCAGCGCTGGAGGCCGAACTGCCCTGAGCGGTGACGCCCGCTCGAGGCGGACCTCAGCTGAGGGCGTTGGCCGAATCGGCGTGGTCGGCCACGTCGATGAACGGCGCATCCTCGCCGTCGAGCATTCCCTTCGACACCCAGTTGCGCCGGTCGGCCCAGAGGATGAGCGGTGGCAGCACCACGAGTGCGGCGAGCAGCGCGATCGCCACCTTGATGGCGACGAACAGACCGAAGTTCCGCAGGAGCGGCAGCGAGGACGTCGAGATGACGGCCACACCGGCGATCGCCGTCATGGCGGACACGATGAACGCCCGACCCGTCCTCGAGGCGGTGATGTCGATCGCGGCGCGCGGCTCGAGACCGCGTCGACGTTCCTCGATGTAGCGCAACAGGATCAGCGAGGTGAACTCGGTACAGGTCGCCACCACGAGCGGACCGCCGACCGCCGTCATCGGGCTGAGCTCGATGCCCAGGGCGAAGATGGCGATCGTCGCCAGTCCGGACGCCACCAGCACCGGCACCATCGACAACAGGGCCCGGGTCAGCGAGCGCAACCGCACCAGCAGGAACAGGAACACGAGCCCCACGGCCAGCCACGTCAGCTGCACGAGGTTGCCCTCGAGGTTCTCGAGGAGGCCGGTGCCGACGACCGCCAGACCCGACGGGACCAGCTCGGTCCCCTGCGGCGGGTTCGCGTCGTCGCGGATGCTCGTGACCGCGCGGGCCCGGTCCTCGAGCGAACCCGGCTTGGTCAGGTAGATGATGTTCAGCGCGGTGCCGTCCGGTGAGGCCG
>CAJBIS010000413.1 GCA_903953195.1 uncultured Actinomycetes bacterium | reverse complement strand
TCGACCCCGACGAGCTGACCGGTCGGTTCATCCGGTCCGCTCGGGCGGCGTCGCACCGCATCCCGGTGGCGGTCTTCAGTCCGAACCGGGTCGCTGATGCCGACGTCGTGCTCCGGGCGGTCGCACGGCAGACCGGAGTGATGGTGTCGGACCGGCTCTCGAGCTGGATCGATCTGGCGCGGGTCCTGGAGCGTCAGCCGGTTCCGTCCGGTCGGGGGGTCGCGGTCGTCGGGCGTTCGGCGGCCCTCGTCGACGTGGCGGCCGACGCGTGCCGACGCGTCGGGTTGCGGGTGCTGGTGTTTCCGGACGTCGACGAGCTCGAGGCTGCTGCGGCGAACCCGTCGGTCGCGTCGGTGCTGGTGGTCGCGAACGCGTTCGACCGGGACCCGAGCGTGCTCGACGCCCGGTTGGCGGCGGCAGTCGCTGCGGCGCCCGAGGTGGCGTTCGTGCTCGTCGACCCGTCCGCGGAACGGGCGGGCGAGCGTCGCAACGGCGTCGTGCCGATCTTCGACTTCCCCGAGGAGGCGGCGTCGGTGTTGGGCCAGCTGGCCCGACACGCCGACTGGCGACGGGTCGACCGGGCCCGTGGCCGCGGCGTCCGTCCCGTGCCGCTCGACCTCGAGGCGGCCCGGGCTGCGGCGCCCGCGGCGGACGCCGATCTGGAGGCGCAGGACGCGTTGCTCGCGGCCTACGGGGTCGAGGTGGCCCATCGCCACGTCGTCGACTCCATCGAGGGTGCGGCCGCGGCCGCTGCCGAGCTCGGTTGGCCGGTCACGCTGAAGGCGGCCCGACGTGATCCGACGACGCGGTCGGTGCGCGGCGGCGTGGCGCTCGACCTCGACAGCGATGCCGCGGTCCGCGCCGCCGCGGAACGGCTCCGCGACGAGCTCGGCGGCGACATGTTCCCGTTGATCGTCCAACGATTCGTCGAGGAGGGCGTCGACGCGTCGGTGCGGCTCCGGCGGCTGCCCGGGGGACTCACGACGGTCGAGGTGGGGGCGGGGGGGCCGGCTCGAGCACTCGCAGAGCCGGCGCTCGGCGTCGTTCCGTTGTCGCTCGCGGATGCGTCTGCGCTCGTGGCCGAGTCGCCGGTGGGTCGACTCCTGAGCGATCCGCTCGACCGGGTCCCGCTCGTGTCGTTGGTGTACCGGCTGGGTCTGCTGGTCGAGGACGTCGAGAGCATCGGCGAGTTGGTCGCCGACCCCGTGGTGTGTTCCGCGTCCGGAGCGCAGGTGGCCGATCTGCTCGTCGCCGTCGACGGCGACGCCGATGCCGCGGCGCCGCAGGTGCGCCGACTCGACTGAGTCGAGGATCCCTCAGCGGGCTGCGGGTTCCCGGGGGAGCCCGAGGATCCGTTCGCCGATGATGTTGCGCAGGATCGAGGTGGTCCCGCCCATGATCGTGTAGGCGGGGGAGTAGCAGAGGTTCCGTGACACCCGGTTCCACGTGAGCGCGTCGGCGCCCGCGACGCGCCCGCAGAACTCGGCGACGTGCTGTTCGAACTCGGTGCACCACGTCTTGGTGATCGCGGACCAGCCCGGTGGCGCCTGGCCGAGCACCTCACGCAGCACGAGATGGCGTCCGATGCGGTAGCCGGACTCGAGCCGCGCGAACTCCTGGCGCAGTCGCGGGTCGTCGAGCGGAGCGGCGTCGACGACGTCCAGGTAGAGCCGGCGGTTCGACACCAGTCGATCGATCCCGCCGCGTTCGTGCTCCATCTGGCGCATCACCTGCTTGAAGCTGCCGTGGAGCGTCCCGACCAGGTGGTCGTCCGGGATCTCGACGCCGTCGAGGTGGACCTCACAGAAGTGGGCGTTGCCGGTGGCGTCCACGATCGGTCGGGTCTCGACGCCCGGCGCATGCAGATCGAGGACGAACTCGCTCAACCCGGCGTGCGGCGGCGCGTCCGGGTCGGTGCGGGCGATCAGGTAGCACCAGTCGGCGTCGGCGGCGCCCGAGGTCCAGACCTTCTGGCCGTCGACGATCCACCGGTCACCGCGGCGTTCCGCCCGGGTCCGCAGCGACGCCACGTCGGAGCCGGCGTCGGGTTCGCTCATGCCGATCGACCACGCCGACGTCCCGGCGATGATGTCGGGCAACCACCGTGCCTGTTGCTCCGGGGTGCCGTACTGCAGCAGCGTCGGGCCGATCTGTCGGTCGGCGAACCACGACGTCGCCACCGGTGCGCCCTCGCCGATGAGCGCCTCGAACACCACGAATCGTTCGAGCGGGCTGCGACCCCCACCGCCGTCGGCGACCGGCCACGTCATGCCGAGCCAGCCGCGCCCCGCGAGTTCGAGCGAGAACTCGCGTGAGGTGCCGATCAGCCAGGAGTCCTCCTGGATCTCGCAGCGTTGCGCCGCGGCGCGGCCGACCTCACGGGCCTCGTCACCGAGTTGGCGCAGCGCGGCGTCGAGCTCGAAGTCCACGGCGGTCGAGACGGGCCGGGATGGGCGGCGACGGGCTCAGCGCTGTTCGATCGGGACGTAGTCCCGCACCGGGTGCCCCGTGTACAGCTGGCGGGGCCGGTAGATCCGGCTGTCCTGGGCCAGCAGCTCCATGTAGTGCGCCAGCCAGCCGGCGGTGCGGGGGATGGCGAACAGCACGGTGAACATGTCCATCGGGAAGCCCATCGCCTGGTAGATGAGGCCCGAGTAGAAGTCGACGTTCGGGTAGAGCCGCCGGTCGATGAAGTACGAGTCGGACAGCGCGACCTCTTCGAGCTTCAACGCGATGTCGAGCAGTGGGTTCTTGCCCGTGACGGCGAACACCTCTTCCGAGGTCTGCTTGATGATCCGGGCACGCGGGTCGTAGTTCTTGTAGACCCGGTGACCGAAGCCCTGCAGGCGCTCCTCGCCGGCCTTCACCTGTTCGATGTAGGCGGGGACCGCGTCCATGGACCCGATCTTCGTGAGCATGCGGATGACCGCCTCGTTGGCGCCACCGTGGCGGGGGCCGTAGAGGGCGGCGGTGGCCGCGGCGGTGGCGATGTACGGATCCGCGTGCGACGACCCGACGGTGCGCATGGCGGTCGCCGAGCAGTTCTGCTCGTGGTCCGCATGCAGGATGAAGAGGACGTCGAGCGCCCGAGCCAGCGCCGGGTTGGCGTCGTAGCGGGGTTCGGCCGTCTTCCACATCATCGACAGGAAGTTGGCGGCGAAGTCGAGGCTGTTGTCCGGGTAGACGAACGGCATGCCGACCGAGTGGCGGTGCGCGCCGGCGGCGAGTGTCGGCATCTTCGCGATCAGGCGGATGACCTGCTTCATCACCACGTCGGGCGAGAGGTCCTTGGCGTTCGGGTAGAACGTCGACAGCGCGGCGATCGTCGAGACCAGGATGCCCATCGGGTGGGCGTCGTGGTGGAAGCCCTCCATGAAGCGCTTGCGCACGTTCTCGTGGATGAACGTGTGGTGCGTGATCTCGTAGCGCCAGTCCTCGAACTGCTCCGGCGAGGGCAGCTCACCGTGGATCAGCAGGTAGGCCACCTCGAGGTAGCTCGACGACTCGGCGAGCTGCTCGATGGGGTAGCCGCGGTACCGCAGGATGCCGTTCTCGCCGTCGAGCTCGGTGATGGCGGACGCGGCCGCCGAGGTGGCCCCGAAGGATGGGTCATGGAACCAGATGCCCGGCAGGAACTTCGCCCACGCCTTGCCGTCGATCCCGCCGTCCAGGATCGGGACCTCGATGGACTCCCCGGTCCGGTTGTCGGTGATCGTGATGCTGTCCGCCACGCGGTGTGCCTCCTTGACGTCCCTGCCATCCTACGGTCGGCCGGGTACCTGTGGTGACCCCGGATGCCCCGGTTCACCGAACCTTCACACTCCGTGAGGTTCAACCGCGCTCGGCGCTGCAGTCATTCCGGCTCAGTCGGGGATGACCCGGATTCCCCGGGGGACGGACTCGCCGGTGGCGACGATGCCGCGGATCGTCTCGAGGGCAGCCCGCTGGGCCGCCGTCAACAACGTGCGTCGCCGGGTGGCGAGTCCCACACGCCGGCCGGGGAGCCCGTCGACGGGGATCGCCCGCCACGGCCCCGAGAGCTCCGCCGGCACGGCCGAGGCGGGAACGATTCCCACGCCGAACCCGCCGAATGCGAGCGAGGTGAGGAGCCGCATCCCGTCGAACTCGGCCTTGGCCCGGAGCGTGATGCCGTGCGTCTCGGCGTAGCGGTCCAGCGTGTCCCGGAACGACGTCCCACGCGCCTCGAGCAGCAATTCGTACTCGGCGAGCTCCTCCAGCGTGACGCTGCTGCGGTCGAACAGCGGATGCCCGTCGGGGACGATGACGAGCCGTTCCTCGTCGAACAGCGGCTCGACCACGACCTCGGGGTCGTCGACGGGCAGGTTCAGGACGGCGATGTCGATGCTGCCGGCGAGGAGTCCCAGGACCAGTGACGAGGTGCTGGCGTCGAGCACCACCACGTGGACGCCCGGGTGCTCGGCGTTCAGGCCGTTCATGAGGGGCGGGACCAGCCACCGGGCGGTCGTGCCGATCGAGCCGAGCCGGACGTCGCCCGAGATGACGTCCCGCATCGAGGCGACGTCGGCCTCGAGCGATTCGAACTCGGACTCGATGCGCCGGGCGCGTTCGAGGACGAGTTCACCCTCGGCGGTCGCCGTGGTGGTGGCCCGGTCGACGAGCTCGGCGCCGAGCTCCCGTTCGAGTCGGGCGACGTGCGCCGACACGTTCGACTGCACGGTGCCGAGGGCCCGAGCGGCCCCGGAGAACGAGCGCTGCTCGACCACGGCGATCAACGTCTTCAGTTGCTTTCGATCCATCGCTGGACACGATAACAACTATCGCTCCAATGTGATTGACTGATCGCGGGAGACGGCGTATCGTGATCGCTACATAGAGCAAGCAGTGGCCACTTCCCCCCAGTGAGCCCACTTGCATGCGCCGGACCGTCGCCCCTTGTGGTCCGAGCGCTCGCTGAAGGACTGGCCTCCCCCGGGCCAGTCCTTCGGCCGTTTTGCGCCCGAATCCCGGTGTCGAGCCGGGTCGGGAACGTGTGGTCGTCGGTTAGCGTGCCCACATGACGGATTCGGTCCACGCACGCACTCAGGGCGCAGCGTTCTTCGATCTGGATCGCACACTGCTCATCGGCGCGAGCGGTCCGATCCTCAGCGAGGCGCTCCGGAAGGTGGGTCTGGTTCCGGGCCAGCCGAGCGTCATCGAGACCGTGGCGTTCCGTGTCTTCGACCTGATCGGCGAGACCCTGCCGTCCATGCTGGTGACCCGCCAGGGTGCTCGGGTGACCAAGGGCTGGGCGGTCGAACTCGTGCACGAGGCCGCGCAGCGTGCGGCGCAACCGCTCGCCGAATCGGTCCTGCCGTACGCGACGCAGCTGATCTCCGAACACCGTGCCGCCGGGCGCACACTCGTGCTTGCGACCACCACGCCGCGCGACCTGATCGCGCCGTTCGCCGAGGCCATCGGCTTCGACGACGTGATCGCCACCACCTACGGGCGTGCCGATGGCCACCTCGACGGGACCATCGACGGCGAGTTCGTCTGGGGCAAGGGCAAGTCGCGGTCGGTCGCCGAGTGGGCCGCGGCGAACGACGTCGACCTCGACGTCAGCTACGCCTACTCCGACAGCTACTACGACGTCCCACTGCTCTCCATCGTCGGACACCCCCGAGCGGTCAACCCCGACCCGCGCATGCTCGCCGTCGCCACGTTGCGGCGTTGGCCCGTGGTGCACCTCGACGTGCCCGATGGTGTGCCGAAGTTCGCCGGGGTCGAACCGCAACAGGCGCTGCAGCTGCTGGCGCGTCCGCAGACGTTTCCGTACGTGCGCTTCCACGTCGACGGCGTCGAGCGCATTCCGCGTGTCGGTCCGGCGGTGCTGGTCGCCAACCACCGCTCGTACTTCGACCCGCTGGCGATCGGGTACCTGCTCGCGCAGCGTGGCCGTCCGGTCCGGTTCCTGGGCAAACGCGAGGTGTTCGATGCGCCCGTGGTGGGGGACGTCGCCCGGGCGCTCGGTGGGATCCGCGTGGAACGTGGCTCAGGATCGGACGAACCGCTGCAGGCCGCCGAGGCCGCGCTGGCCGCCGGCGAGCTGGTGGCGCTCATGCCACAGGGCACGATTCCGCGTGGTCCAGCGTTCTTCGACCCGGTGCTGCAGGGTCGCTGGGGTGCGGCGAAGCTGGCGGCGGCCGCCGGGGTGCCCATCGTCCCGATCGGGATCTGGGGGACCGAGGCGGTGTGGCCGCGGAGTTCCAAGGTCCCGAACGTCACGAACCTGTTGAACCCGCCGCACGTGCAGCTGTCCGTGGGCGATCCGCTCATCGTCGACGGCGTCGACCTCGACGCCGACACCGAGCGGATCATGGCGGCGATCGTCGACCAGCTGCCGCCCGAGGCTCGACTCGCCCGCATCCCGAGTGACGAGGAGCTGGCCCGGACCTATCCGAGTGGTCGCGTTCCCGATGACCTCGACGATGCCGGGGTGCACGAGGCGTTCCGTCGGCCGGGCACCGACTGACACCCGGACCGCGGCGCCGACCTCACGAGCCCGAGCGGGCCCGGATGATGTTGAGCGCCGAGCCGGCGCGGAACCACTCGATGTGCTCCTCGCTCATGGTGTGGTTGCAGCGGAACTCGAGCGTCGTGCCGTCGGCCCGGTGCAGAACGCACTCGACAGGTCGGCCCGGTGCCAGCTCGGCCAGCCCGACGATGCTGATGCGGTCGTCCTGACCGATCGCGTCGTAGGTGGTCGGGTCGGCGAACGTGAGGGCCAGGACGCCCTGCTTCTTCAGGTTGGCCTCGTGGATGCGGGCGAAGCTGCGCACGATGATGGCCCGACAACCTCGGAAGCGCGGCTCCATGGCGGCGTGCTCACGGGACGAACCCTCGCCCCAGTTCTCGTCGCCGACGGCCACCCAGTCCTGGCCGGCCTCGTGGTAGTGGCGGGCGATCTCGGGGAACGCCTTGACCGTGCCGTCGAGTTGGTCGACGCCCTCGCCGGCTGCACCGGTGAAGGCGTTGATCGCGCCGAGGAACAGGTTGCCCGAGATGTTCTCGAGGTGGCCGCGGTACTTGAGCCACGGTCCGGCCATCGAGATGTGGTCGGTGGTGCACTTGCCGGCGGCCTTCAACAGGATCGGCAGGTCCGTGATGTCCGCACCGTCCCACGGCTCGAACGGCTCGAGGAGTTGGAGCCGTTCCGACGTCGGCTGCACGACGACGCTGACGGCGGTGCCGTCGGCGGGCGGGGCGATGAACCCGGACTCGCCGGGGTCGAAGCCCTGCGCCGGGAGCTCGTCACCGACCGGCACCTGGAGGCGGACCTCGGTGCCGTCCGGCGCGGTCAGCGTGTCGTTGATCGGGTCGAAGTCGAGCGTGCCGGCGAGAGCGAGGGCCACCACCGTCTCGGGTGACGTCACAAACGCCTGTGTGTTGACCGACCCGTCGTTGCGCTTCGGGAAGTTGCGGTTGTACGAGGTGACGATCGTGTTGGGCTCGGACGTCACCGACTCCGGGCGCGACCACTGGCCGATGCACGGTCCGCACGCATTGGCGAGCACTGTGGCACCTGCCGCCTCGAACACCTCGAGCAGGCCGTCGCGCTCGATGGTGGCACGCACCTGTTCCGAACCCGGCGTGATCAGGAGCGGCGCCTGCACCGTCAGTCCCTGCTCGGCGGCGTGGCGGAGCACCGACGCGGCGCGGCCGATGTCCTCGTACGACGAGTTGGTGCACGATCCGACGAGCGCCGCCGAGATCTCGAGCGGCCAGCCGGCGGCGCGGGCCTCGTCGCCGAGCGCGCTCACCGGTCGGGCGAGGTCCGGCGTGGCGGGGCCGTTGATGTGGGGCGTGAGCGTGTCGAGGTCGATGACGATCAGCTCGTCGTAGAACGGCTCGGGCTCCGCGAGCACCTCGTCGTCGCTGCGCAGGTGGTGGGCGATCGCGTCGGCGGCGGCGGCGATGGCCGAGCACCCGGTCGCCTGCAGGTACCGCGCCATTGCGGCGTCGTACCCGAACACGGACGTGGTGGCCCCGATCTCCGCGCCCATGTTGCAGATCGTCGCCTTGCCGGTGCACGAGATCGACTCGGCGCCGGGGCCGAAGTACTCGACGATGGCACCGGTGCCACCCTTGACGGTCAGGATCTCGGCGACCTTCAGGATCACATCCTTGGGGGACGACCAGCCGTTGAGCGTGCCGGTCAGCTGCACGCCGATGAGCTTCGGCCACCGCAGGTTGAACGGGAATCCGGTCATCACGTCGACGGCGTCCGCGCCGCCGACACCGATGGCGATCATGCCGAGCCCGCCGGCGTTCGGCGTGTGACTGTCGGTGCCGACCATCATCCCGCCGGGGAAGGCGTACTGCTCGAGCACGACCTGGTGGATGATGCCGGAGCCCGGCTTCCAGAAGCCGATGCCGTACTTCGCGGAGACGGACTCGAGGAAGTCGTACACCTCGGCGTTGCCGGTCTCGGCGGCGAGGAGGTCGACCTTGCCGTCCTCCTTGGCCTGGATCAGGTGGTCGCAGTGGACCGTCGACGGGACGGCGACCTGCGGCAGGCCCGCGGTCATGAACTGCAGCAGTGCCATCTGGGCGGTGGCGTCCTGCATGGCGACCCGGTCGGGGCGCAGATCGTTGTACGACACGCCCCCCTCGAACGACGCCGAGGGGTCGTCGAGGTGGGCGATCAGGATCTTCTCGGCGAGCGTCAGCGACCGGCCGAGCGTCGCCTTCGCGGCGTTGATGCGGGCGTCGAATCGGGCGTACACGTCCTCGACGAGTTCGATGGGGGTGGTGGCGGACACAGCCATGAGGGCTCCGTTCTCAAGTCGGCAATACAAGTACACTACAAGTTGTGCGGGTCATCCGGTACCAGAGCATCGCAGAGGACCTCCGGCGGCGACTCTCCGACGGTGAGTTCGCGGCCGCCGGCGTGCTGCCCTCGGAATCAGCGCTGTCGACGGAGTACGGCGTCAGCCGCGTCACCGTCCGCCGAGCACTCGAGTCGCTGCGCAACGTCGGACTCGTCGAGTCCCGTCAGGGGTTCGGCTGGCTGGCGGCAGGGGAGCCGCTCCGACAGGACCTGTCCCGTCTCGCGACGCTCGACGTCCAGCTCGCGGCCGCCGGGGTGCGATCGGAGCGGCGGATCCTCTCGTTCGGCTTCGTGGAGCCGCCGGCCCGGGTGCACGAGCTGCTGGGCGGTCGCACCGTGCTCGAGGTGCGGCGCATCAACCTCGCCGACGACCAGCCGTTCGCGCTGGTGACGGTGTGGTGCCCGGAGGACCTCGGCGCCGGCCTCAGCCGCGACGATGTCGAACGGGCCTCGTTCCTGGAGCAGTTGCCCGTCACGCTCGGCGGGGCCCATCAGACCATCGGCGCGGCCGCCGCCGAGGCCGGTGACGCCGAACTGCTCGGGATCCCGGTCGGTGCGCCGGTGCTCGTCGCCGAACGGGTCACGCGGTCGTCCGCCGGGCGGAACGTGCTCGTGTCCGAGCACGTGTTCCCGGCACACCGCACCCGGTTCGCCGTCGAACTCCCCGTCGACGACGGCGCCATCGACCCGGCAGGACTTCGACTCGTCGAGTGAGCCCTACCAGCGGTCCCAGTGCACGATCTGGTCGACCGGCAGACGTGTGGCCGGCTTGAAGTCCGTCCCCACTGTGTAGGCGACGGGGAACAGCCCGGCCTGGGTGACCTGGTCGTAGGGGATGCCGAGCAGTTCCGCGGCCTCACGCTCCGACGGCAGGTGCAGGGTCGTCCAGGCGCTCCCCATCCCGCGTGAGCGCAGGGCGAGCATGAAGCTCCACACGGCCGGCAGCAGCGACCCCCAGAACGAGGCCTGCGTGAAGGTGTCCGTGGTCTCGGGCAGCCGGCCGCTGATGCACGGCACCACCAGCGCAGGGACGTCCGCGAAGTGGTCCCGCAGATACTGCGCCGATGAGCTCACGGCGTCCTTGCGGACGGTCCGGATGTCGTCGTCCGGATAGAGCTGCAGCTCGGCGCCCATCGCGATGTACGGGTCGAAGTGCTCGGCGTACATGCGGGCGAGCTCTGCCTTGGTTGCCGGGTCCTCGACGACCACCCAGTGCCACCCCTGCGAGTTCGAGCCGGTGGGCGCCTGGGTCGCCAGGGCGATGCACTCCTCGATGACCGACCGTTCCACCGGGCGTTCGAGGTCGAGGCGCTTGCGCACGGACCGGGTGGTCGAGAGGAGTTCGTCGGGGTCGAGGTCGAGGTGCATGGGCCGGAACCGTAGAGCGCCACCACGCCCCGGACGCGGAAGGGGGGCGGACCGTTGGGCCCGCCCCCGTTCCAGAGGAGATTCTGTTGTGGAGTGGTGCTCGATCAGAGCGAGCTGCCCACGTCCTCGAAGTTGCCCCTGATGTTGCCGCCGAGCACGGTGACTGCGGCGATGCAGACCACGGCGATCAGTGCGACGAGCAGTGCGTACTCGACGAGCGAGGCGCCCCGTTCGGTGCGGGTGTGGCTGGCGAGCCAGGTCTTGAGGAAATCAATCTGGGTCATGTCGGTGTCTCCCTGGTGGTGGTGGTTGTCCTCCGGGTCCCGTCCCAACGTGTCCCGGTGTGCGTACTTCTTCGACGGCCCCGCTCAGAACCTTGAGCAAATTGTTTCGACTTCATCGAGCGCCGGTCTGACGTGCAGGGTCAGCTGAGCGACACGATCCCCATGCGCACCGCCTGGAGGACCGCCTGTGTGCGGTCACGGGCGTCGAGCTTCTGGTAGATCGAGGCCAGGTGGTTCTTCACCGTCTTCTGCGAGATGAAGAGCCGTTCGGCGACCTCCGGCGTGGAACACCCGTCGGCGATCAGTTGGAGCACCTCCTCCTCACGCTTCGAGACGATGTGGTCGTCCTCGTGGGCGCTCGGCGCGTCGATGCGACGTACCTCGGCGAGCATCGACCGGGCGAGCTGCGGCGACAGCACGGTGTCACCCTCGGCGGCCATGCGCACGGCGTCCTCGATCTCACGGATCGAGCTGTCCTTGGTCAGATAGCCGATCGCCCCGGCACGGATGGCGTTGCCGAGCACCTCCTGGTCGGCGTGCATGGTCAACATGACGATGCGCACCGGCGACCCCGACGCCTTCACCTGACGACAGGCCTCGACGCCATCGCAGTTGGGCATCGTCACGTCCATGAGGATCACGTCCGGATTCACCTCGGCGGCGAGTCGGACGGCCTCGACGCCGTCGCCGGCCTCGGCCACCACCTCGAAGCCGGCGTCGGTCATCGACCGGCGCAGGCCCTCTCGAAGCATCTTGTGGTCATCGGCGAGCATCAAGCGAATCGCCATGGTTCACCCCGCTGTTCTCGTGGTCGGACTGTCGTGGATCGAGGATGCAGCGCACCCGGGTACCCCGCCCGGGTGCGCTGTGGATCTCGAGTGAGGCGCCGATGCTGGAGGCTCGCTCCCGCATCCCGAGGACCCCGTAGGAGTCGAGTCGGCCGGCCCGGTCCTGGGCGAAGCCGACACCGTTGTCGGTGACGTCGATCGCGGCGCGGGTCCCGTCGCAGCGCCAGAGCACACGGACCGCCGTGGCCCGGGCGTGACGTTCGACGTTGGCGAGCGCCTCCTGGGCGACCCGCCACATCTCGCGTTCCTGCAGCAGTGGCAGACGGTGCTCCCGGTCGGCGTCGACCTGGATGTGCAGGTGGCCGCGCTCGGCCACCCGTGCGGCGTACTGCTCGAGCACGTCGGCGACGCCCTGATCGTCCGAGACGTCGGTCCGCAGGTCGTAGAGGGTGTCGCGCACCTCGCGGATGACCCCTCGGACGTCCTCGCGGAGCTGGCCGAGCTCCTCGCCGATCTCGTTGCCTCGCTCGTTGCGTTCGACCAGCCGGTCGAGCTCGAAGGCCAGGTAGGCGAGCGACTGCCCGATCCGGTCGTGGAGGTCGCGGGCGATCCGGGTGCGTTCCTCGTCGGCGCCGACCGTGCGCAGCCGGGCGAACCAGCGGGCATTGTCGATGGCGAGCGCCGCCGGCTCGACGAACCCGCCGACCACCTCGGCGTCACGATCGGTGAAGTGGCCGGGACTGCTGTGCTCGATGCCGAGCAGTCCGATGATGGCGCCGCGGGCTGTCAGGACCGAGTAGACGCCCGAGCCGCTCCGACCCGACAGTCCACCGCCCGGCTCCTGCGCCAGGTCCGACGACGTGGCGGGCCGGCCCTCGGCGATCGCCCGGCGCAGCCCGTCGGGCAGCTCGGTGGGGCCGAACCGCCCCGGCACGTGCAGGCCGTGGTGTCGCACGACGTCCCAGTGTCCGTCGGTCTCGTCGAACAGCAGGATGGCGATGCTGTCGTACGCGACCAGCGTCTTCATGCGGGTGAGCGTCGAGTCGAGCACGTCGCCGAGGTCGAGCGACGCCGGCAGGCTCTGGGTCACCTGGTGGAGTGAGAACAGCAGGTCGTTGGCGTCGGACAGCCGGTGCAGGCGGCCCATCGCCAGTTCACGGTCGCGGTCGGCCTCGCCCGAGATGCGGCGGGCGTACCCGGCGGTGATGGCCACCAGGACGACGATGGCGCCCCACGACAGCGTCTCGAGCAGGACCTGACGGGGCTCCGTGGCCGCGGCGAGCGACGGGATGGTGACGGCGACGATCGTGGCGACGGCGATCCGGATCGAGAAGCCGAAGCCCCGGGCGAGGCCGGCGATCATCACCGCGGTCAGCAGCATCAGGATGAGCGGCGAGTTCCATCCGCCGGTGGCGACGATCGCACACAGGCTCAGGCCGACCTCGAACAACACCTTCGCGAGCGAGCGGACGTCATTGGCGTAGCGCAGCGGCCGGAACGCCCGGAAGATGGCGTACGCGATGAGCGCCACCGTCCACAGCTGGAACGTCAGTGAGCCGGCCTGCGGCTCGCTGGCGACGAGCAGGATCGAGATGGTCGTCGTCGCCAGACGGGTGGCGGTGATCAGGCCGGTGAACGGGGCGATCTGGTCCCGCGGGCGGCTCTCGTCGAGTTCGAAGTCGCCGGCCGGTCGCTCGGAGGGGTCGACCATGGCGTTGCGGACGTCGTGACGGATGCGCGCCCGGAGGCGCTGGATCAGCCCCGGCTGACCCGGTGCCGACTGGTCGTCGCCCGGATGCCCGTCGCCCGAATGCTCGTCGTGTGGTGTCGTGGTCTGCACGTGGTCTCCCGAATCGCCGCCGGGTCCACCGGCGACAGGGTCCTGTCGGCAGTTCCGGGCCGGACCTTGCGAAAAAACTCTGTCGGAGGCCGGGTCTAGGGTCTCGCCCATGTTGTTGATCGGTCTCACCGGAGGCATCGGGTCGGGGAAATCGAGCGTCTCGGCGGCGTTGCAGCGGCGCGGTGCCGTCATCGTCGACGCCGACGCCATCGTGCGTGAGCTGCAGGAGCCGGGCACGGTCGTGTTCGACGAGATGGTCGAGCGGTTCGGTGCCGCCATCGTGGCGGCTGACGGCACCCTCGACCGTGCTGCGGTCGCCGGGATCGTGTTCGCGGACGCCGAGGCACTCGCCGATCTGGGCATGATCGTGCATCCGCGGGTCCACGACGAGATCGAACGGCGGGTCGCCGCCGAACAGGGCTCCGATCACGTGGTGGTCCTCGACATCCCGCTGCTGGACCGGTCCGGCTGGCCGGGACTCGCAGGCACGATCGTCGTCGACCTCGACCCGGACGTCGCAGTGGAGCGTCTCATTGCCTACCGGGGGTTCGACGAGACCGACGCCCGGAACCGCATCGCCAACCAGGCGAGCCGCGACGAGCGGCTCGCACTCGCCGACTTCGTGGTCGACAACGGTGGAGATCTCGACCGCCTCGAACGTGAGGTCGACCGGGCATGGGACTGGATCGCGACGCTCCGATGAGTCGGCGGCCACGGTGAGCGAGCTGGTGCGGGCCGAACCGCAGATGGTGCGACCGTTCGAGGTCGTCTCCGAGTTCCAGCCGGCGGGCGACCAACCCTCGGCCATCCGGGGACTCAGCGAGGGCATCGCCGCGGGGGACCGCTTCCAGACGCTGCTCGGCATCACCGGGTCCGGGAAGTCCGCCACGATCGCGTGGACGATCGAGCAGGCGCAGCGGCCGACGCTCGTGCTCGCCCCCAACAAGAGCCTGGCGGCCCAGCTGGCGAACGAGTTCCGCGAGTTCTTCCCGCACAACCGCGTCGAGTACTTCGTCTCGTACTACGACTACTACCAGCCCGAGGCGTACGTGCCGTCGAGCGACACGTTCATCGAGAAGGACTCGTCGGTCAACGACGAGATCGAGCGGCTGCGCCACGCGGCCACCTCGGCGCTGCTGACGCGACGCGACGTGATCGTGGTGGCGTCGGTGTCGTGCATCTACGGCCTGGGGTCGCCCGAGCAGTACGCCACGAGCTTCGTGTCGCTGCGCGTGGGCGAGCACGTCGACCAGCGGGCGCTCCTCCAGCAGCTGGTGGCGCTGCAGTACGACCGCAACGACATGTCGCTGGTGCGCGGCACGTTCCGGGTGCGGGGCGACGTGATCGAGGTGCAGCCGGCCTACGAGGAGTCGGCGTTGCGCATCGAGCTCTTCGGTGACGAGATCGACGGCATCTCCGTGGTCGACCCGCTCACCGGCGAGAAGGTGACACGGCTCGACGAGGTGCAGATCTTCGCGAAGACCCACTACGTGGTGTCCGACGACCACCTGCGACGGGCGCTCGTGCGGATCGAGGCCGAGCTGTCCGATCGGCTGGCGTTCTTCGAGTCCGAGGGCAAGCTGCTCGAGGCGCAGCGGCTGCGCATGCGGACCGAGTACGACCTCGAGATGCTGCGCGAGATCGGCGTGTGCAACGGCGTCGAGAACTACTCGGCGCCCATGGAGGGCCGCGGGCCGGGGGAGCCACCCAACACGCTGCTCGACTACTTCCCCCGCGACTACCTGACCATCATCGACGAGTCACACGTGACCATCCCGCAGCTGCACGGGCAGTACCAGGGCGACCGGTCCCGCAAGGCGACACTCATCGAGCACGGGTTCCGACTGCCGTCCGCAGCCGACAACCGGCCCCTTCAGTTCGAGGAGTGGGTCGAGCGCACCGGGCAGACGATCCTGTTGTCCGCCACACCCGGACCGTGGGAGCTCGATCACTCCGCACGGATCGTCGAACAGATCGTGCGCCCGACCGGGCTCATCGATCCGGAGGTGCGGATCCAACCGACCAAGGGTCAGATCGACGATCTGCTGCACCGCATCAACGAACGGGTCGTCGCCGGTGACCGGGTCCTGGTGACGACCCTCACCAAGAAGATGGCCGAGGACCTCACCGACTACCTGCTCGAGATGGGCGTGCGGGTGCGCTACCTGCACTCCGAGGTCGACACGCTCCAGCGGATCGAGCTCATCCGCGACCTGCGTCTCGGCGAGTTCGACGTGCTCGTCGGCATCAACCTGCTGCGCGAGGGCCTCGACCTGCCCGAGGTGTCACTCGTGGCCATCCTCGACGCCGACAAGGAAGGGTTTCTCCGGTCCGAGACCTCGTTGATCCAGATGATCGGGCGCGCGGCGCGCAACGTGAACGGCGAGGTCATCATGTACGCCGACAACGTCACCGACTCCATGCAGCGGGCGCTGTCCGAGACGAACCGGCGTCGCGGTGTCCAGCAGGCGTACAACGCCGAGCACGGCATCAACCCGGTGACGGTCCGCAAGGCGGTGACCGACATCCTCGCCGACCTGCGCGGTGGTGGAGCGGCTGCCACCGCCGGGGCCGCCCGACGTCGGGAACGTACCGGCGAGGCGGCCCGGGCCGAACAGTTCGCCGACCTGCCACCTCAGGATCTCGGCCGGCTCATCCAGGTGCTGACCGACGAGATGCATCAGGCGTCCGCCGACCTGCGCTTCGAGGAGGCGGCACGGTTGCGTGACGAGATCAAGGAATTGCAGCGCGAGCTCCGCAACGCCGGCGGGACCTCGACCTGATCGCCTGACGGTGAGTTGTCCCGGTTCAGGAGCGGCCCGGACTCACGACGGTGTGTCGAACCGGATGGCGCGCTGTCGCAGCGCGTGGTCCGCGAGTACCAGGAGCACCCCGGCCTCGACCATCGGCACAGCGCGAGGCAGCACGCACGGGTCGTGGCGGCCCTTCGCCTCGAGCGAGACGGCATCGCCGGAGGTGGTCACGGTCTGCTGCGCGGACGAGATCGTCGCGGTCGGCTTGAACGCGACGCGGAGCAGGATGTCCTCGCCGTTGCTGATGCCGCCCTGGATGCCGCCCGAGTGATTCGACGTCGTGCGGGTGCGGCCGTCGGCGTCGGTGACGAACGGGTCGTTGTGTTCGGAACCGGTCATGGTCGTCGCCGCGAAACCGGACCCGACCTCGACGCCCTTCGTGGCGGGCAGCGACATGAGCGCCTTCGCCAGGTCGGCCTCGAGCTTGTCGAACACGGGCTCGCCCCAGCCCGCGGGAACGCCGCGCGCCACGCACCGGACCGTGCCGCCGAGTGAGTCGCCGTCGCGGCGAGCCTGTTCGATGGCCTGCGTGATCGCTGCGGCGGCAGCGGCATCGGGGCAGCGCGTCGGGTCGGCCTCGACCTCGTCGAGGGTGACGGAGGCGGCGTCGACATCGGCCTGGATGCCGTGGACGGCGTCCACCCAGGCGAGTACCTCGACACCGAACCGCTCGCGCAGCAGCTTGCGGGCGACTGCCGCGGCGGCCACCCGGCCGATCGTCTCGCGGGCCGACGCGCGCCCGCCGCCGGCAACGGCCCGGACGCCGTACTTCGCGTCGGTCGTGAAGTCGGCGTGTGATGGCCGGTACACGTCCTTCAGATGGTCGTACGCGCCGGAGTTCTGGTCCTGGTTTCGCACCAGCAGGGCGATGGGCGAGCCGATGGTGCGACCCTCGACCACGCCCGAGAGGATCTCGACCCGATCGGTCTCGTCCCGCTGTGTGACCAGACGACTCTGACCGGGGCGGCGCCGGTCGAGGTCGGGTTGGATGTCGTCGGCCGAGAGCTCGAGCAGCGGCGGGCAGCCGTCGATGACCACACCGATGCCGCCGCCGTGCGACTCCCCGAACGTGGTGACGCGGAACAGCACGCCGGAGTTCGAGGACATGGCGACAGTATGGCAGCAGGCAGGCGGGGCCCCGACGGCTTTCCGACGTCCCGAGGAACACCTGTTCGGGGGGTAGGCTCCGTCCAATGGCCGGGTCCACCAAGCGAACAGCAGGCGCGGGGAGCGGCACCAAGCGGTCAGCCGCCAAGAAGTCGCCTGCGAAACGGTCCGCCTCGAAGCAGCCCCCGGCGAAGCATTCTCCCGCGAAGAAGTCCGCTGCGAAGAAGTCCGCGGCGAAGCAGCCCGGGACGAAGCAGGCCGCGGCGAAGCGGGCGGCATCAACGCCGCCACCGGCGCCGGCGGTCCCGCCGTCGGACGCGCTCGTGATCCGTGGTGCACGGGAGCACAACCTCTGCGACATCTCGGTGGAACTGCCTCGAGACCGGCTCATCGTGTTCACGGGGCTGTCCGGTTCGGGCAAGTCGTCGTTGGCGTTCGACACGATCTACGCCGAGGGGCAGCGCCGGTACGTGGAGTCGTTGTCGTCGTACGCCCGGCAGTTCCTGGGCCAGATGGACAAGCCCGACGTCGACGTCATCGAGGGGCTCAGTCCGGCGATCTCGATCGATCAGAAGTCGGCGTCACGCAACCCTCGTTCGACGGTCGGGACCGTCACCGAGATCTACGACTACCTGCGCCTGCTCTTCGCCCGCATCGGCGTGCCGCACGATCCGGAGACGGGCGAGCGACTGGTGCGGCAGACCCCGCAGCAGATCGTCGACCGCATTCTGCGCCTCCCCGAGGGCACCCGCTTCCAGGTGCTCGCACCGGTGGTGCGTGGCCGCAAGGGCACCTACGAGCAGCT